>CAZZLR010000175.1:0-2824 GCA_964655045.1 uncultured bacterium
TGATTCCTGTAACAAGGGAAGATTCAGAGAGGGGTGTGTATTTACCCTCTTTCAAAGAAAGGATTTTTTGGGTAACGGCATCATGTAAGATTTTTTTCACCCGTTCCCAATGCATTTCTTGGATGCCAAGCTGGGCAAGGAGCTGTTCATAGGAGGCGGGCTTGTATCGTTTTCCTTGAATGTATTGAAGGAGCGACTGAGTGAGATTTCGGGTGAGGGCAGCGTCTCGCGCCTGTTTTTTTGATTTCATTGGTTCAATGATAGGCGAGAGGCCTTATCTTACGCAAGGGGAAAACGATTTTGAAACGCCTTGAGCGTGTTTTGGAGCAGCATTGCGATGGTCATGGGGCCCACGCCTCCGGGAACGGGGGTGATGGCGGAGGCGATCGGAGCGATCTGTGCAAAATCGACGTCTCCTGTCAGAGTTTTGTCGGGCAGCCGATGGATGCCCACATCGATGACGACTGCGCCGGGCTGAACCATGTCTTTTGTGATGAAGTGGCGTTTACCTACGGCGGCGATGAGAATTTCTCCGCTTTGACAAATTTCCTTTAAATGTTCCGATTGACTATGCGCTACGGTTACGGTGGCATTGCCACGGGACTTTTTTTGCATGAGCAGGGCAGCGAGCGGTTTTCCTACAATATTGCTGCGGCCGACGATCACCGTTCTTTTCCCGGCCACCGAGATTCCGCTTTTTTCAAGCAGAACCAGGATGCCTTGGGGGGTGCAGGGGAAAAACCCTGATTCTTCTCCTAAAAGCATTTTCCCGACATTGAGGGGGTGGAAGCCGTCGACGTCTTTGGAGGGGTCGATGGCGCATAGGACAGCCGATTCGCTGATATGGGAGGGGAGAGGGAGCTGTACGAGGATGCCGTCAATCGCCGGATCTTGATTGCGCTTTTCGATTTCCGCAAGAAGCTCATCCTGCGCAACGGAGGCGGGTAGTTCTAACAGAGAGGAGACGATCCCTGTCGCGGAGCAAGCCTTTTTTTTTGCCCGGACATATGTTTGCGAGGCGCTATCGTCTCCCACTAAAATGAAGGCCAGGCAAGGTTTTCTCCCTTGGATTTTTTGTATTCCAAGAGCGAGGTCTTGACAGAGAGCTGCGGCAATTTTTTTTCCGTTGAGGATCATGGTTTATGTAAAATAGAAGCGGTTTGCGGGTGGATGAGGCCGTTTGTGGCGAGAATTGGTTGTCTGGAGTGAATGGAAAAAGGTTTCTCGTTCCAGTGGCTGACTTGTCCTCCCGCTTCTTGGATCAAGAGGACTCCTGCGGCGCAGTCCCAGGGGCTCAGTCCTGCTTCGAAAAAGCCGTCGAATCTTCCCGCTGCGGTATAAGCGAGATCGAGGGCTGCGGAGCCGAGGCGGCGGATGGGGATGCCGAGCTTGACGATGTCGATGAAATGTTCGATGCAATGAAAGGGGTTGTCGGCGAGATTATAGGGGAATCCTGTTGCAAGGATGGATTGCGCAAGGGAGGGGGTGGAAGAGACTTGAATTCTTTTGCCGTTTAAAAAAGCCCCTTTGCCTTTTTCCGCAATGAATAATTCCTGAGAGACGGGGTGGTAAATCACGCCCGATAGGATTTCTCCTTTTTCCTCCAGAGCGATGCTGACGGAAAAAAAAGGGATGTTGTGGGCGAAATTGACCGTTCCGTCCAGGGGGTCGATAATCCAAAGAAGCTCGTTAGTTGTTCCCGTCGTTCCGCTTTCTTCGGCGAGAAAGCAAGAGCCGGCGGCAGCCGACGTTAGATGGGCGATGATCGCTTGTTCCGCTTTGATGTCATATTCCGTGACCAGGTTGTGTCTTCCTTCCTTGGAAGAGATTTTGAAGCGGGAGCCGAATCCCTGGAGGAGGATGTCTCCCGCAAGAAGGGCGGCGTCGCGCGCGGCGCGTGTTAAGCGCGAGAATGTTTTTTCTTGAACCAAAATAAACTCCGTGTGCGTCGGATTTTTGAGGCTGCGGCAATCGGTCCGAAAAACCCGATGAGCGCATACGCGCCGTCTGCTGCGGATGCGCCGATCCAATCCATGAAGATCCATTGTTCCGAAAAAGCGACTCTTCTGTCAAAGAGAAAGAGAAAAAAGAGTTGCAATAGGGAAGAAAAAAGAGACGCGAGAGAAGTGAAGAGGGCAAAGTGCCACGGCTGTTCATAGAGGAAGGGGCTCCTGCATCGAAATAAGATTGCAGCGGTGAGCGCATAAGAGACGGGATAGAGGCCGAGGGGAAGATCGGAAAGAAGATCGAGGATGGCTCCTGCGCACGAGGCGACGGCAAGGAGGGGCGCCGGGCTTGTTCTCAAAGGGTGGCGCAGGATCGCTAAAGCAATCCAAGGAAGGTAGGCATGGCAGAGAGAGGGGAAAGCGCCCAAGGTTTGCAAAAAGAGGAGGACTGTAGCGAATAAAAACGCGATCCAGAGCATGGGGGCATCCTTTTTTCGAGGAGTGTTATAAATTATTTTAGTCCGAGTCTTCTATTAAAGGCATTAGTTTTTTTGTTGTGATTTTTCCAGGAATTATTGTACAATACTTGCTTGAGAGAGGAGATGTATGGCTCAGTTTGAATCTATAGATTATAAAAATAATTATACAGATTGGCTTATGTGCGAAGACAATAACAGATTTCAGTGTGTGGAGAAAAGAGAGAGGCTGTTTTCCATAGGCAAGCGCATAGCGCGGGTCGCTCTGGGAATTTTTGCCGTTGTTTTTTCTTTGTTTACTGCTTTGGCATCCAAACGAGTGCGGAATTTATTTGTGAAAAGCAAAGAGACGATTTATTTTTATAAGATGGCGCCAAAATATGATTATGTTTATCTGAAACA
>CAZZLR010000176.1:0-2787 GCA_964655045.1 uncultured bacterium
CACTTTTTCCGTCTTTGGGAGGAGGGTACACCATATCGCGAATCAAGATGATTTTCGCAGGTTCTTTGTAGCGAGGGTAGGCGATTTTCCACTTCTTTTGCAGATCGCGCGGATCGGTGATCTCTCCAGTTAAGGCAGAAGCGATGGCCGTTTCAGGACTGCAAAGATAAACCTTATCTTCCTTCGTCCCTGATCGGCCGGGGAAATTTCTAGGCACCGTACGCAAAGAAATTTTATCAGTCGCAGGCGCCTGTCCCATGCCAATACAGCCATTGCATCCGGCCTGATGAATGCGCGCGCCGCCTGCGATAAAGTGAGAAAGGGCTCCCATTTCCGTTAAATTTTCTAAAATTTGGCGCGATGAAGGATTGATATCGAGAGAAACCCGCTCATGAATTTTTCGATTTTTCAAAATCATCGCCGGCACGGCAAAATCACGCAATCCCGGATTTGCAGAAGATCCGATCATAACTTGAAACACCTCCCTTCCGGCTACCTCGCTCACGGGAACCACATTTCCGGGGCTGCTTGGCGCCGCAATTAAGGGAACCAAAGTAGAAAGATCAATGGCATCGTGCAAATCATAGGAGGCTCCCCGATCCGCTTCCAAAGGCGTCCAATCTTTAAGCCTCCCCTGCTGCTTCAAAAAAGCCTTAGTCTGCAGATCCGAAGGAAATACCGAAGTAGTAGCACCTAGCTCCGCGCCCATATTCGCAATGACATGGCGATCCATGGCCGTCAAATATTTTAAGCCCGGGCCATAATACTCGATAATTTTTCCTACCCCTCCATCTACATTATGACGGCGGAGCATTTCCAAAATAATATCTTTTGCACTCACCCAAGCAGGAAGCTTTCCCGTCAGTTTCACCCCCATGATCTGAGGCATTTTCACATAAAAAGGCTGCCCGATCGCGGCGAGAGCGACCTCTAAGCCTCCCGAACCAATCGCGAGCATCCCCATCGAACCCGCAGCGCAAGTATGGCTGTCGGAACCGAGAAGTAGCTTACCCGGTTTACCAAACCGTTCCATGTGGACGGGATGGCTCACCCCGTTTCCCGGAGGGCTGAACCAGATCCCATACTTCGCTGCGGAAGTCTGCAGAAAAATATGATCGTCTGCGTTTTTGAAATCGTTCTGGACAAGATTATGATCGACGTACTGGGCGGAAATTTCCGTCTTGACCTTCTTCACCCCCATAGCATCCAGCTCCAGCATGACCATGGTTCCCGTCGCATCCTGAGTGAGTGTTTGATCCACCTTCAGGCCTACCTCCGATCCCGGAGTCATGGTTCCGCTGAGCCGATGGCTTTCAATGAGTTTTTGAGCTACATTTTTTGCACGCATAGAAAGCCTCCGGCAGGGTTAATCCTTTTCTGCAAGATAGTAAAAGTGTTATTTTTTTACCACAAACCTAAAAATTTCCACCAAAGGGAACCAACAATCATCCAGATGCAAAGATTGAGAAAACCCGCGATCGCACCGATGCGCCACCATTGCCTGATCGAAACAAACCCTGTGCCGAATAAAATCGGCGCAGGCCCCGATGCGTAGTGAGTAAGCCCTCCGAAAAGGCTGCTGAGAAAGCCAAAAAGAAGAGCTGCGAGATAAGCCGGCGCTCCCAAAGCCTTGGCTACCATTAAAAATGGCACGTACATGGCTGTAATATGTCCCACATTGCTCGCAAAAAGATAATGAGAGTAGAAATAGAGAAGAGCAAGGATCGCAAGGCCGGCGATCCAATGAAAACCGAAAATAGAACCGGCAATCCCTTCGCTCATCCAGGACATAAAGCCAAACTGATTTAAGAAAGCGGGCAGAGTAATTAAAATCGAAAACCAGATGAACGTGTCCCAAGCGCTCTGTTCTTCCAAAATATCTTGCCAGCGCAACACCCCTGCAACCAGGAGGATGACAAGACCGATCATTGCCGCGGCCGTCGCTTTGATTCCCCAAAACGAGCCGCCGACCCAGAGGACAATGAGCAGAACAAAAGTGCAAAGGGTGATCCATTCTTCTTTTTTCATCGATCCCATGGCTGCCAGTTTTTCTTCCGCCATTTGGCGCGCATGGGGTGTTTTCCGAATCACAGGAGAAACGAGGTAAAAAATAGCAAGCGGGACCACGAAAAGACTGACGCATCCGGGAACCAAAGCGGCTAGAGCCCAGCCAAGCCAAGAAATTTCAATTCCATGAGGTCGGACAAATTCTGCGATCAAGGGGTTCCCCGCCATGGAAGTTAAAAACATCGCGCTTGTGATGGCCGTACCCTGAAACGCGGCCAAGGTCAAGAAAGCGCCCATTCTCGGATCGTGCGAGCTTCCCGTAAACACATCGGCCAAAGACTTGAGCAAAGGGAAAATAATTCCCCCTGCCCGCGCCGTTAAACTAGGAATAAGGGGAGCGATGCAGAGATCCGCAGCGACCAGTCCATAGCCGAGCCCCAAGCTATTTTTACCAATCAAGCTCATGATCCAATAAGCAATCCGATCTCCTAAACCGGAGGCAATGAATCCCCTCGCGATAAAAAAGGCGCAAAGAACTAGCCAGACTACTTCATTGCTAAAACCGCTAAAAGCTTCGCTGAAGCTCAGGGTATGGGTCGCAACACATGCCGTTAAGGAGAATATAGCCACTGTTCCCATGGGAAACGGTTTTAAAATCACCCCCGCGATCGTTGCGGAGAATATGGCAAAAAGGCGCCATGCTTTTAAATCCAGCCCGGCAGGTGTTGGCAGGAGCCAAAAAAAAAGGCCGATACAAAGGGGGGTTGCAAAAAAAAGAAT
>CAZZLR010000177.1:0-2780 GCA_964655045.1 uncultured bacterium
CCTTCCGCCCCAAATACTGACTGATCTCAAGGAAAGATTCTCATGGAGTCTTCATTTGCATTGTTCGCAGGATCTTCTCATCAAGAGCTTGCCGTAAACATTGCAAAATCTCTTCAAATCAATCTCGGCTCCTTAAAAATCGAGAGATTCCCCGATGGGGAAATCGGCGTAGAAATACTCAATAGTGTCCGGGGGCGCGATGTATTTGTTTTACAAGCGCCTGCAAGGCGTCCCAATCATTATTTAATGGAATTGCTCATCGTTTCCGACGCCTTAAAAAGGGCTTCGGCGCGCAGCATCATCGCAGTCATGCCCTACTTTCCCTATGCGAGGCAAGATCGCAAAGATAAGGGACGCGTGCCGATTACAGCGCGTCTTGTCGCCGACCTTTTAGAAAAAGCCGGCGTAACCCGCCTTTTGACAATGGATCTGCATACGGATCAAATTCAAGGTTTTTTTAATATCCCCGTAGACAATCTATCCGCCCGATCTCTTTTGGTTCAAGAAGTGCGCCGCTTTGGATGGGAAAATGGGATTGTTGTTTCTCCGGACGTGGGAAGTAATCGCATGGCTAGAAAATTCGCCGAAGACCTGAAAGTCGATCTTGCGATTGTGGATAAACGCCGCCTGAGCGCAGAACAAGTGGATGCAAATGCCCTCATTGGCAGCGTAAAGGGGAAAAACGTTCTTTTAATTGACGATATGTGTTCGACCGGAGGAACTCTGACCCTAGCCGCTCAGGTATGCCGCAAGGAGGGGGCTGCCCAGGTATGCGCAGCCGTGACGCATGGCTTGTTTGTAGGGTCGCGTCTTCCGCATGGAATTGATCGTTTCTTCGCCACCGACTCCGTCCCTCCCCTAGAATCGTGGGGAGGCAAAGTCCAAATCGTCTCTTTGGCCGATTATTTAGCCGAAGCGATGCGTTGCATGATTTCCAGAGGATCTATTTCTTCCCTTTTTAATAGGGAAGGAGTAAGATTGGAGAACTAATGTCCCGTTGCATCCGTTTTCCCCCTTTAACGGGTGTCGAAACCCCTCGGGGTGCGCTGAATACAATGAGAGGCGTGCGGAGTAATACGGCTCTTATCCCGCTCGGCTTCAGCCAAGAAGGGTTTTTTGACTCTGGTCTATGAAGCGATGCGGTGGGACACTAGAATTTTTTTAACCATTTAAATAGAGGAGCGTCGCTTCCTTCCTACTCTTACAGGGTGGGGATTTTTCGCGATGTGAAGTTGATGAAATTAAAATATTTTTTGAGAACTGTGGAAGGAAAAGGGGAAGTGAACAGGCTTCGCCGCGAAGGATTTATTCCGGCTGTTATTTATGGTAAAAACCGTCCCGTCCACCCTGTTTTTGTAAAACAGGAGGATTTTGCGACCGTTTTACGCGGAATACAGGCGGGTTCTTTATCGACCACAGTCTTTGAATTGAGCGACGGCCATACCACGCATAGAGCGCTCGTCAAGGAAGTGCAATACCATCGTTCTACTTATGCTGTGGAGCATATTGACTTTGCCCTTCTTCTAGACGATCAGAGAATGACGGTCAAGGTGCCGATTCAGATTACGGGAGCCGCAGATTGCCCCGGTGTGAAGCTAGGAGGATTTGTACGTCAAGCGATCCGTTCGATCAAAGTGTCCTGCTTGCCCAAAGACATTCCTACGCAGCTCAGTTTTGATGTGGCCGATATGCAGATCGCATCGGCAAAACGATTGTCGGATTTGGTGATTCCGGCAGGCGTCATTCCAAAAGCGAAGATGAATGAAGTCGCCGTTGTGATTGCGAAAAAAGCGTAGTGAGGTGTAAGATTTCGTGACGGATCGATTTTTAATCGTCGGCTTGGGAAATCCGGGAGAATGTTATCAAGGAACCCGTCACAATATCGGTTTTGCCGTTCTGGACGTTCTAGCGAAGAGGCGCTCGCTCCGTTTCGGGAAGAAATCGCAGTGGCGTTCCTTGGTAGCCGAAGGAAACATTGGTAGGGCAGAGGTTCTTTTGCTAATGCCTCAAACATTTATGAACTTGAGCGGAGAGGCGGTCGCCGCCGTCTCCCGTTTTTTTCATATAGAACCTTCCCATATTCTGGTGGTCGCTGACGACGTTGCGATTCCTGTGGGACAGCTTCGCATGCGTCCCTTTGGAGGCTCCGGCGGGCACAATGGCCTCAAGAGCATAGAATCCTGCTTGCAAACGCAAGGGTTCTTACGCCTGCGCATTGGCGTGGGAGATCGATTAGAGGGAGACCTGGCGAGCCATGTACTCGGCCGGTTCTCTCCGGAAGAAACTCAGCTCGTTCCTAAGATCCTGGAACGGGCGGCCGAAGCGATAGAGCTTTGGTTGGAAAAAGGATTAAACCATGCGATGGAATTCGCAAACCAAAAAAATACGGATTCCACCTAACCTAAGCAATGGAGATACAATGAGTAGAGAACGAAACGGGCTTTACGAAGGGATGTACATCCTGAGTGCGACTCTCAGCGAAGAGTCCCGTAAGAAAGCTTTTGATAAAATTGTGGAAGGGGTTTCCCGGAAAGGGGGAGAAGTCCACAAAATATTTGAATTGGGCCGTCGCAGACTGGCCTATGAGATCGATGGGAAAAGAGAGGGATTCTATTATGTCCTATTCTTCACCACTAAGACCGCTTCCATCGTTGATCTGTGGAAAGAATATCAACTGCATGAAGATTTGATCCGATTCATGACCACGCGCACCGAGATCGTGCCGGATAATCTTGATTTCAAACCCCTTAAACAAGCGGTAGGTTCATGATGAGCTTGAA
>CAZZLR010000178.1:0-2762 GCA_964655045.1 uncultured bacterium
GATTTGCTCGTATAATACTAGCGAAGCCATTTCCGCGACCGCTTCCACAAAACGTTTATTTTTTAATAATTCCATATAATCTTTCTCAATCAAACTCTTACAAGACTTCGATAACTGTTCTGCCACAAAATCTATCGAATGGGATACCATTGTCTTGCACGGAATATTCATACCGAAAGTCTTCTCTGCAACCGTATCACAGCAACGAGCCAAACCTTCGATCCCTATCGATTCTATTGGCTCGACCTTCACCTTGGTTAACAGATCTCCCGTTGTTTGCAGCGCATCCCGAATTACCTTCACACTGCGCTCGATGCCAACAGCAGACTCAACCAGTTGTTTTCGATACGCGTCGATCTCATCCTGTTTTGGCGAAAAAATTGTTTCACCCAATTCCCGACGCTCTTGTTTCAAAGGAGCGACCAACCGTTCATATTCCCCTCCGTTCTCTAAGGACTCTTGTAGTTTCTTGGAGCCTCCCTGTCCATGGATCTCTGTAACCATTTGTTTCATCTCATCATATTGCATACCAAACCAATCCACCCTGGATAATCGATATGCCGCAATGCGGCTCAATAAAATTTCTCCGGCCTTGATCTTTTGATCGAGTTGAACCATTTCCTTTAAAGACTTCTCTACGGATAGACCGAGCGCAGATAACCTACTGAGATCATTTCGAGTAAAAGAGCTGGGATCCCAGGCGAGGGAAGCTTCATATTTCTGTTGATTCAATCGATGCTTCTTCTGATCGTCATCTAATTGTTTTAACTTGTGCGCCAAATCGATGCATTGAAAAAAAGGTGTATAAAAAGCCTGATTGACAAGGGATCGAGAAAGTTCCGGCAATTCACGATTGCCGGAAAAAAAATCCCTCTGTAATTGGAGAAATTGTTTAAATTGATCCAAACCCTGAGATAGGTTCATCTCATCCAGATGGGTATCGGATTGATCAAGACCACGCGCCCATTCTTCAAGGTTTTTTGAAAGATCCCGCAACGCTTTTGAAAATGATTTGGACAAGTTTTTTACTTTCTCTTGCATCTTATCATAATCGGGATTGCCTTCTTGATACGCTTTCCCTTCTTTCAACACGCCTACTGTAGAAATCACCGATTTTTCTATCAGTTTGTGTACGGAATCTCTGATTTCAATCGTCTTATCCTGAAAGCTCCTTTGCAAGGTCTCTGTATCTATGGAACTATAGCAGAGAAAGGCGGAAGCGCCGTAAAAGATTGTACGCAGAAGCCATTCTTCTCGCTCTTGCGCCCGGAACTGCCCTACTGTCAATGCAACGCCTTTGCTTAACACTCCTATCAAAATGTGGTGCAATAGAGGATTTACATCCCCCATTCCCGACATGAACTGTTTCCATGATTCGATGGAAGAAAGAGAAGCCAGAGGCAGCTCCCCATTCGGCTGTAACTTCTTTTGAATCGAATGCTCGTCGCCATTGAAGCATACACAGAAAAAAACAATCTCTTTAGCGAAGTTTTCATAACAGGACATTTTGGGAGGATCATCGCCCGTCCCCCCTTTTTCCATCTGTGCGTTCAAATGATCTAAAAGGCCTTTTAGTTGCTCTGCGATGTGCTTGAGAGCCGCCCACCCTTGCACAGACAGAGTCGCGCCGCTGACAGCACTCCGAAATACATGCGGAAGAATTCTAGGAAGCAGATCACGGCTGAGTCTATTCAGCAATGGATCCAGCCAGCTTCCGGAATCAACATAGCGCAAGCGAGAGCCTATAGAGCTCAACCTCTCATACAGCTCTTCCCTCCGCTGTTTCACCTTTTTTTCATCAACCCGTGCCAACCGCTCCCTGTTCGGATCAAAGTATTCCTCCATGCACCGATCTTGCCTTTCAGATAAGGAGAACAGCCCCGGTTCTTTCCGTATCGATCGTCTAGCCCCCTCATTATAGGCCTTCAACAGCCCCTCGCACCCACCCGCCAAATCTCCGACAAAGCGATAGATCGCGCCGCCCCCTACGCTGTTTTTAAAATCCTTCCGCAAAAATGCAATCAAATCGTTCACATTCGCCTCAATCAACTTTGGAAGGAATGCCGTCCACTGCCAGAGAAAAAGATAGACAAAATAAGCTTTGAATTTCCCCCAATAACTCAACCGGGATTCAAATTTTTCCTTGAACTTATCCCAAATCAAGTGCCTCTTCTCAGAGTCCCGATCATAATCAAAACTCACGAGATCGTTCTCTTCTCCCTCTGAAATCATCTGCACAATCGTCCGAACCACGTCCGACTCGCTTAAGCCGCTCACGGCATACATTTGCATCAACATGATGAATTTAGGGGCCTGTCGAATGATCTCCCGAGAGATTTTATCCGTATCCTGTTGTATTGCGCTGATTTCTTTATTCCCTTCTCCTTGGGGAGAAAGGAGTTGTATAGCGCCCATCTTGCTGATCGCTTGCAAAATCAAAGGAGCGCAATCTTTGTCTCGAGGGAGGTTAAAGGGCATTCCGCAAAAATCAATCGGCTTTTTCAAAAAATTATTATTTATATCGTTCATCGCAAACGGCTCTAGTTCTATTTTTTAATGAAATTTTAACAAAAAAAATCTTAAAAAAAAAGAAAAATCAGAACCTATGCCGGCACGGCGTAAAGACGCAGGCCTCGAGAGCCGGGTTTCCCGCCTTGGGATGGAAAGTCGGCATCAAGGCTGCGCCAACTCTCCGGGTTGTTTGGGTATACAGGGCTGACGCATTAAAATTCGAAATTGACAAAGCGCGTCCTAAATGAGTC
>CAZZLR010000179.1:0-2750 GCA_964655045.1 uncultured bacterium
TTAGATTGAGGATCCGATTTGTCATCAAATTGTACGTCGCCTGCTTGTGCAAAGAGTTGGTTTGAGCAGAACATTGCGCTGCAAAGAAAAAACGGGAGTTTACGGAGGATCTTCAACATCTGAAATTACCCTTTTCGTGAATCTAGAAAGGGACTAAGGATAATGGATTGTATGAATTTCTGTCAAAATCTTAAATCGCCGGAAAGGGAAAGGGCATATTCATCGATGAAACGTCCTTCAACGTTGAGCATGAAATAGCGGCCGTTAGAAATCGAACATCCTAGAATCAGACCGACAGAATTTTTATTTTGAAATTCGACCGACGAAGCAAAACCTGTGGCAATCGGATCGGGAAAGCCGGTCAGATACGCTGCGGCATCTGAATATTTAAGACCTAGGTAAGGGGTCAATAAATCAATTTTATAGGAGATGGCGCAATCGGCTTGCCATTGCCTCCAGCGCAGATTGACGTTCGAGAGATCGTCCATCGGGGTTCCATTGGCGGAAGCCCAGGAAGGGGGATAGGAGCAAAAAGTATAACAGCCTCCTAAAGAAAAACAAAGCAGGCTCCCCTCGAAAACGATTCCCCGCGCTCCTGCGCTCCACAGGAAATGATATAGCGTTTCAAACTGAATCCGGGTAATTGTATTTTCATTGGCAAAGCGCCAATCGGCAGAGACGCGGGAAGAGCCGAATGTCCCGAATAGATCGAGCCGATTGTATAGGTTGCATGTTGCGCTTGCGCTATTTGTGTATTGTTGGAAATGGTCGACGGCGCCTCCGGGAGCTTGCTCTAGATTTGCGTTTCCGACAAAATCGCCGATGTAGCCGGCTCTGGCGTCGAGCCAGAAAGAGTCTGGAAAAACAAGACTCTCTCGGATGAGCGCGGGCGCGGCTCCGTTTCCTATGGGCGCTGCATGGAGAAAAAAGAAGGCGGATAAGAAAAAAAGGATTTTGACGGCCATGAATCTTTGTATGTATAGAAGAAAATTATCTCAAAGCTCGCCATTAGGCTCGGATGCGGTTCCAAAACCATCTTGTGAGTGATTTTTGATATACAGCAAAAGCAAGCTAAAAGACAAGTCTTGCTTTTGCTGTAAAGATTTTGCATAATGAACCCCTTTAAAAGGGGGATTATGAGAATCGAAATAGAGGGGAAGCCGATCGATTTGGCAGAAGGGAAAACCCCAAGGGACGCTGCAGCGCAGCTTCATTTAAATTCTCCTGAACAGGCTGTGGCCGTAAAGATCAATGGGAAACTTTCTGATTTTGATACGACCCTGAAAGAGGGGGACGCGCTCGAATTTTTGCATTTTGATGATCCCGAAGGAAAGGATATTTTTTGGCACAGTTCGGCTCATGTGCTGGCCCAAGCTGTTTGCCGTCTTTGGCCGACAGCGCAGCCCACGATCGGCCCCGCGATCGAACAAGGTTTTTATTATGATTTTGGGAACCTCTCTCTTTCCGATCAAGATTTCCTGGCGATTGAAAAGGAAGTGGAAAAAATTCTTTCGGAGAATTACAAGCCGCAAAGAAAAGAATTTTCCGGAAAACAAGAAGCAAAAAAGGCGTTTTCTTCCAATCCCTTTAAATGTGAATTGATCGAGGGTTTTCCCGAGGAGCCTATTTCAGCGTATTCCCAGGGAGAGTTTACTGATCTTTGCCGGGGGCCGCATTTGCCGAACCTGGGCAAGATCAAAGCTTTTAAATTACTAAAAATATCCGGTGCGTATTGGCGCGGCGATGCGCAAAAAGAGATGCTGACTCGTATTTACGGCATTTCTTTCCCCGATAGAAAGAAAATGAAGGAGTATCTTCAGTTTTTGGAAGAAGCGAAAAGGAGGGATCATAAGCTTTTAGGAGCCGCTCTTGATCTTTATTCCTTTAAGGAAGAGGCGCCTGGAATGCCTTTCATTCATCCGAGGGGTTTGATTATTTGGAATCGCCTTTTGGACTTTTTGCGCTCGGCCCTGCAAGAAGCACATTATGTGGAGATTAAAACTCCCATGATGATGAGCCAAGAGCTTTGGGAAAGATCGGGGCATTGGTTTCATTATCGGGAAAATATGTATGTTTCCCAGGTGGAAGAAAGAGAATTTGCGATTAAGCCGATGAACTGCCCCGGATGCATGTTGTTTTATCGGGGAGCCGTTCATAGCTACCGGGAGCTTCCGATGCGCGTTGCCGAAATTGGCCACGTGCATCGTTTTGAGGCTTCGGGCGCTCTCAATGGTCTTTTCCGCGTGCGGAGTTTTCATCAAGACGATGCGCATCTTTTTATGCGTCCTGACCAGATTCAAGAAGAAATTCTCCATATTCTCCAATTTGCCGACAAAATTTACTCGACGTTCGGCCTTCCTTACAGATTGGAGCTTTCCACCCGCCCCGAAAAATCCAAAACCATTGGTACGGATTTGGAGTGGGAGAATGCGACCAATGGGCTGAAGGGGGCATTGGACGCATGGGGGCATTCTTATCGGATTAATGAAGGGGATGGAGCTTTCTACGGCCCTAAAATCGACATTCACATCCGCGACGCGATTGGACGCCATTGGCAATGTGGAACCGTTCAACTCGATATGGCTCTTCCGGAAAAGTTTGATCTCACTTACGTCGACAGCGATGGACAGCATAAAAGACCTGTGATGCTGCATCGGGCGATTTTTGGTTCTTTAGAGCGGTTATTTGGAATCTTAGTGGAACACTTTTCAGGAAAATTTCCCTTTTGGATCAGCCCTTATCAAGTCAAA
>CAZZLR010000180.1:0-2746 GCA_964655045.1 uncultured bacterium
TCGAACGTCTTTTTTTGCATTTACGGGAAATAAGTTTGAGTTTCGCGCCGTGGGTTCTTCGGCTCATTGCGCTCTTCCCATGACTGTCATCAATGCGATTACCGCAGACAGCTTGCATTTGATTCTCGATGAGATCGCCGATGTTGTAAAGGAGCGGGCGCTGTCGCAAGAGGAGTTGCTTTGCGCCGCTCTTCCCGTGCTGCGCGGGCATCTGAGAAAATCACGCGCTGTTGTCTTTGGCGGCAATGCTTATAGTGTTGAATGGGAGAGGGAAGCGCAGCAAAGGGGATTGCCGAATATCCGGAAAAGTTTTCATGCATTTTCCGCTCTGTTAGAACCTAGAACCGCGCGGGTATTTTCCGGGATTCTTACGGAAACAGAACTGCATAGCCGCTATGAAATTTTGGTGGAACGTTATGTAAAAACGGTAGACGTAGAAGCTAAGCTAATGATCGAACTGTTCCGTACGCAGATTCTTCCCGCTGCCTTGGCTGACCTCCGAAAACGCTCTCAGGCGTGCCTTCATTGGGAACAGCTCCATGGCAAAGCCGATTCTCTGTTATCGCAAGGGGTGCATCGCCTAGCTGAGTCCCTGAAAAAAGCCATTCAGGCAGTCGATGCGATCGAAAAAATACAAGGCGAGTCCATTGATTTTGGTTGGGAAGCCAAAGCGCGTGTCTATGCCGAGCTTCTAGGGCAAAAGATGGGAGAGGCAAGAGAAGAAGTCGATCGTTTGGAGACGATGGTGGACAACGCTCTTTGGCCTTTGCCCAAGTATCGTGAAATGCTCTTTATTGGCTGAATGTTTTCTTGGCCAACTTACTGGCTTCATCTTTTCGAAGATCCTCTACATCTTAACTCTTCTGCGATCTCTTTTGCGATTCGTTGGTCTTGATCTTGTACGTGTTGGGATGTTTCCGATAAGGAGAAGGAGATTTGCCAATTGACAGCTAAGGAGAAGGGGATATGCCTATTGACAACTCCATCGATCTCGGCATTGGATACAGCGAAGAACTTCTGGATTCTCTCAGAGGGATCTGTGGATCGGTTATTTGCGTATATAAAGGCAGCAAGGATCAATCGAACACTCTGCCTCTGCGCTTCTTGTTCTGATATCGTTTTAAAATTATCTTTTATCCATTTTAATGTCCGATCGAATACTGTTCTTTTGATTTCATACGGGCATAATTGACTTATGACGATGGGTTGAAAACACGGAGCGAGTTTTCCTGATACAATAAATACTCGCGGCAAGGAGTCTATATCAGGATACATGGCTCTTTCTAGAGAACCATAAAGTTTTCTTCCGCAGTTTGGATCGAAAATGCCATAGAGGGCTGCAAATTGGAGAGCCAGAAGAGCAAAAGGAGCAGCCGCGATACGAAGAAGGGGGTCTCCTACGCTTTCTCGACGCCAATCCCATTGAACGATAGAACGAGTGATCGAGGCGAGGTTATGCAGGATGTGCGCCGCTGCGATGATCCCCCCGATCGGGATCGTGAAGAGCGTGAGGGCGATACATTTTATCCTGAGCAGCCATTTCGGCTGGTAATGAAAAATGTGTTCGGAAGAGCAATCCCTTTGATAGAGTCTACCACCCCTTTGATAGAATCTACCACCGAAATAATGATATATTTCTAGATCCGTATGTAATGTAAAGTCATGCTTGTACATTAGATTACTCATAGCAGAGATGATACCATCATCGCCCGTTTTTTGTCAAGAATCTCCCAGGGCTGACGCATTAAAATTCGAAATTGACAAAGCGCGTCCTAAATGAGTCTGAAGAGGCCAGTGCAGTCATCTTATAGATCAAGGGTACCTTTGGGTCTAATTTGCTAAGAATAGTTCCCCCGATTTTGCGTAATACGGCTAAATTCGCCGCAGCTACCTTGGCACGATTTTGCCATTGATCTTCACGAAAATAGACGTCTAAACTCCTATGCAGCCCATTCTCTATACCCCAATGCCTTCGAATCACGTTCATTGCTTCTTCTGGCGTTGGTTTTACACTGCAAATGTAATATCGAATTTCAATTTCTGCATCTTCTCCTCGTTGACTTTCTAATCGAATCACTGACTGCAGTCCTTCCCATTCCTCACGTCCTTTTAATCGGTGCACTTGATGACTGACCCAAATTTTCCGCCTCTCAATCCTACCTCGGTTCTTCTCGACTGTTTCATGGAATATTGTGGAGGGAAAATGCCCTCCAAAAAGTCCTTCTACTGCAGTTCTAAAATTAGGTTGGTTATCCTTGAGGGAAAGATAATAGTCAGCACCGGCATCTTTAAGCTGTTTGACAATTCCCCTCTGAGTAAACGCCGCATCACCACTACAAATAGCTCCTCGTAAATCCAACTGCTTTATCAGAGCTGGAATGGCCGATATTTCATTTTGCTTATTCTTGACTATTGTCTGCCCAATCGTCACGCCTTCTTCTGGACAATAAGCATTTACAACGTGCACAGAATCATCATCTTCTTGCCATTGGCTTGCTCCTCTCAATCTTTTCCCATCGAAAGCGATTTGTCTTCCTAAACGCATAGCTCCTGGTCTTGTGGAACTCCATATCCGAAGGGCTTGTTCTACTGCCTGAGGATTCAAGAGACCAAACACTCTAGAAAAAGTATCGTGACTGGGAATGCCATTTTTTAAATCTAGATGCTGAGCAAGCCAGTCTTTGTGAAGGGTGCCATAATAGGCAACATGGCCCCAGCTATGAGCGCCAGAGCTCACGGCAATTAA
>CAZZLR010000181.1:0-2725 GCA_964655045.1 uncultured bacterium
AGGGTTCCATAAAAAATAATCATCTGTTCTAATAGAGGACGGTCTCATTTTCCGATAGGCGGTTTTGTGTGTTCCGCATGCAATCGACGCTCGGATTTTGCAAGACGCCTGACATAGAGGGCGGTATCGTCTCATACGCTGTAAATTTTCGCAAGAGGTTTGTAATATTATGAAAGTGCTTTTAACTGGGGACCGTCCGACGGGGCCTCTTCATTTAGGTCATTACGTCGGTTCGCTGGCTGCGCGGGTTCGATTGCAGGAGAGTTATCGATCTTTTGTGATGATCGCAGACGCGCAGGCGTTGACCGACCATGCAGAGCAGACGGCTAAGGTGAGGGAGAATGTGTTGGAGGTTGCTCTGGATTATCTCGCTGTAGGGATTGATCCTTGCAAGACGACGATTTTCATTCAGTCTCAAGTCGCCGCATTGCCTGAATTGATGCAATATTTTTTGAATTTATTAACATGGAATCGGCTGAAGCACAATCCTACAGTGAAGCAGGAGATTCGGCAGAAGGGATTTGGCGAAGAGGTTCCGGCCGGGTTTATGGTGTATCCTGTTTCTCAGGCTGCAGACATCGCCGCTTTTCAAGCGCATTTGGTGCCTGTTGGGGAAGATCAGATTCCGATGATTGAGCAGACAGTCGAGTTGGTGCGCAAATTCAATCGTCTCTATCGAACGGATGTTTTGGTGGAGCCTGAGGCGTTGATTTCCCCGATCGCCCGTTTGCCGGGGGTAGATGGGAAGGAAAAGATGGGGAAGAGTTTGGGAAACGCGATTTTTTTAAGCGATCCGCCCGATCTTTTGGCAAAGAAGGTGAGGGGCATGTATACCGATCCCGGTCATTTGAGGGTAGAAGATCCGGGAAAGGTGGAAGGCAATCCCGTGTTCACGTATCTCGATGCGTTTGCGGAAGATAAGGCTCATGTGGCCAAGCTGAAGGAACATTATGGGCGGGGGGGCTTAGGCGACTCGGTGGTAAAAAAATATCTGCTGGATGTTTTGGATGCATTTTTACGGCCGATCCGGGAAAGGAGGGAAAGGTTTGCCCAAGATCCCGCGGCTGTTTTGCATATTTTACGGCAAGGGACGCATGTCGCACAAAAAACGGCGCAAGAAACGCTGTCAAAAGTCAAAAGGGCGATGGGGATCGATTATTTTTCCTGAAGCAAGGAATCTGCTTACAGATCGTGGAACGGCTTTTTGAGAAAGAAATCTTCTCCTCCTTTCTTAAGAAAGGAGGAGAAGATTTGACTTTGTTGGGTTACTTAGTGTAGGCAAATTTAATTGTACTTTCTTTTAATTCTTTCTACTCATGTAGCTCTTCTGGATGCTTCTCTTGTAGAGCTTCTAGAGTTTCCTTATGAAATGTATCCGTTTCTGTGACCAGAGGGTTGGTAGAAGCTCCCAAGGCTACTGACAGGATGAAGCATCCTAGGGCAATGGCTGCGGTAATGGGTAGAAAGAGCGGGCTTGCTATGAGCGTGAAGACGCCGGCAAGAGCAAGGCCTCCTGCAACCAGGGCCATAGCGGTGGCTACTGCAAAAAGTGCGGAAAATACAATTTTAGCGATATCCCCGGGCTGTCTTGGTAGCACATAGGTGTATTGAACGGTGTCCGCTCCGCTGCAATTTGTGAGATAGTTTGTGAGATAGTTTGTGGAAGGGGTTGTCATGGTTTTCTCCTTATTTTTGGTTTAAGAACGAAGGTATTTTCGCATAATTTCTATTTCTTTGTCAATAGGTTATTGGTTTCTTTGCGAAATCTATGCCATAAAAATGATTTTTCCCCGGGTAAGCTGAAAAGCGGATGCTTGGGTATAACAAATTTTTTGCAATGCAGCCCCCGCTCCTTTCGACAGAAAGGAGCGGGGGCTGCCCTTTAGGACTGGAATTTTCGCCCGTTCAGGTTAAAAACCTTAGAAATACAAGTATTCGTTGTGGAGGTCAGAAATTAATTCCTTTTCGTTGATTTCCAAATAATTTTTTACATTATTTTTGTTATTTTCTGTTGTTTCGTTGTTATTTTGAAGTGCTGTTTTATCGTTCTTGATGTCTTTAGGCTCTTCCTGTATATTGGAAACGTTGTTGTTGGTCTCTTCAACCTCTTCCTGTATATTGGAAACGTTGTTGTTGGTCTCTTCAACCTCTTCCTGTATATTGGAAACGTTGTTGTTGGTCTCTTCAACCTCTTCCTGTACAGTCTCTCTTCTTGTATCGATGAGAGGGAAACCAAAAGCAATGGAAGCAATCAGAGCGCAGCAGGCAAAGGCCGGTAGAACGACCGGATTTGCAATGAGAATCAATACACCGGTGAAGGCAAGGGCGGACAGGACGGACGTTCCGACGCAGGATAAGGCGCTGAATGCACAAAGAACGATGCATGCAATTCTTCCGTTTTGTGTCAGTCCCTGAGGTTGGTGTTGTACACCATGCCCATACTGGAGAGATGGAATAGTTAAATTGCTCATAGGATAGGCTCCCTTTTTACTCTTTTGTTAAAGTTTTGTTATCAGTTCGGACTTATTGTACTTTGAGTGCCTCTATTTCGTCAACAAATTTCGATATAATTCCAAAAGCAACAAATAAATTCATATAGGACTGGAATTTTCGTCCGTTCAGGTTAACAATCTTGGAAAGCCGCGTATTCTTTGTGGAGTTTCCGATACTCTTCTAAATTATCTTTGTTGATTTTCAACATATCATCGAGGACATATCGTTGCCA
>CAZZLR010000182.1:0-2717 GCA_964655045.1 uncultured bacterium
GGAACATAAAATTGAAGGAAGGGATGCAAAGCGCGGTAGAGCGCTTTCGAAGACTGAAATATTTCCACTTCAAGGAAGTTTTCTGGACGGCGTTCTCAGTGTTTCGTCCGGAAACAATGCTTTCCGTGTCTCTACAGATAAGAAGCCGTTATGCGACACGTTTATGCCCTCCGTGAAAAATTTACATCAGGCGACGCTGGACGAGATCAAACAGTGGTTTATAACGAATTCTTTGCAATACAAGGATCAAGATGACAAGCTCCATACCCTGAATTGGTGGAGCGGAGTCTCTGTGAGGTTTGTGAATCATGAGTTTTGGATAGAGGAGGAGGAGCGGGTAAAAATCTCTTCTGTTGAAATCAAGATCTCCAAATATGCTCTTGCTGTATTTCGGATATGTTATGCGGTCCAGGGATGGGGTTGTGCGATATGGATGAAGAATCCGGAACAGTTTCAGCAGCTCAAAACAGAGTGGTCGGCTCTCCCTCTCGATGCCCTCTCTGGTCAACCAGAATCCCGCGAAACGGTAGAGCAAAGAATGGATCTGCTCTTTTCCGGACAAATCGCAAATGAAAAAGATAAACAATCTGCGATCCGAGATGCGCATCGTCTCATCGACAATAATGTTGAGCTTCTTTTTTGGATCGATAGCAACAAGCGGATTACGCATATCAAGATGAATGGCGATGGCAATATTGGCACTGATCTGGAAAGAGGCTATGGCTTTGGGCAGTGGCTCCAATGGATCAAGGATTGTTTTTCTTCGCATCCTATGCAAGGCAATAACAATCAACTGAATATTTAAAAAGAGGGGACATTTTTATGACTTCAAATCCAATCATAGACAGCATTCCAAGAGGATTTCAGCTGGATCTCAGTAGACAGGAGAATCCTGTCCATCAACTTATTCCCATGAGATCGCCGGAAAAACTGCAAGATGTTCCGAACCTCATCGAGGTTTTGGAGCAGAGGCGCCTGGAAGAAGAAAAAAGAATAGGAAAAGATGCTTTTGTGCAAAAGACGTTGGAATGGTGTTTTTCTTCATTTCAAGAGCGTCGCGAGCCTGTCATGATTTATATCAACTCGGGAAAACCGGAGGTTGTGTTTCAAGCTCCTTTTACCTGGGGGGACGTGATGTGCCTTGGAGGAGTTGCTAGAAGCTTTGGGCATTATAGCAGTATGCAAACCGATAATACGATGTATCTCCGCTCGCATGGATACAGCATGGGGGCGTTCCATCTCATAGCGAATCAAGATTTTGCGGAGCTGAAGTATGGAAAAATGAAGGAAGAATTCCATTTAGAGCCGCTAAAAAATCCTAAGTGGAGCTGTCCGATGCACTGGTTAAACAATCCAAGCAGAGGTGTTCGGTGGCTGCTGCAGCTTGTTGATCTTCGTGCACAGATCAAGGAGAGAATGATGCATCGACTGGCGCCCGAAGGCGTTCCCTTTGATCCGTCTATTAAGACAATTTATTGGAATGATGCTCAAAAATCAATACATCGGGGGGGGAATCCAATGGTCATCGCTCAGGGCGAAACTCTATATCTTATTGCGAAAACAGTTCCCGTGTCTTCTATGGATCCATCAGAATGGACTCAGGAAGATTGGGATCGAGTTCATGCGATGACCCCGCAGCGCGTGGGAAATATCCCGACTCTTAAGGAAATCATCGAGCTGATTAGAGACGATCTTCGCACAAATCCTATTGTCGTTCGCGAACCTACTCAAGAAGAAATTGAGGAGGCTGAAAGGCTCATTGCCGCCGGGAAACAAGGCTGGGGGGATATGTTTTCGGACTGGGGGAAACACATTTCGCAGGGAACAAAAAATTTGATCGGCTCCGGCGATCGCAAAGATCTGCATCATGAACAAGAGTTGATAGTTCCTGAGGAAAAAATAGAGTCGACCGGAGGGAGAATAGCGTCGGAGGAGGAATATTTAGCGTGGAAACAGTATCGCGATCGCATTGAAGCGAGAACACGACAGATAGAGGGTTGGCCTCATAAGACCAAGGTTTTTTTTGAAACAATTTGGGGGGGGATCACTGCTTGTGTTAAGCCTCAGAAGGAGTCAGATGAGATCCGGTATCGGTATAGTGAAGGAAAGCAGATAGGAGAAAACATCGATGAAGAAAAAATCACCAACGAGATGAACCAGAGGGAAGATTTCATTCGCATGGAGGATCGCTCGAATCGTTTTTTGTCTCACAGAGCCAGACTTTAGGCAGCCACATTGCACAGTTCTGGAGAGAAATTTTTCACTGGATCCAACAGTGGTTTCGAAGACTTTGTAGTATCCGGTGATGCGCCTTGTTTGAAACGCTGCCAGTGCTGAGATGGACTCGTTTTCAAAGAGGATGTCTGCAAAATGAGGCTCTGTCGATTTTCGGATTCTTCTGAGCTAATTTTCTTTTTCCTCGACGGGGTCAATATCGACAGCAGTATATTGACCTCGCTGGGAAAAGCGAAGATTGGTCACAATAATCCCGAAAAGTCGATGAACCCTCAATTTGCAGATACCCTCAAAGCAAAAGTCAGTTCATTTTGTAGATGAAGACGTTTAGAAGTGAGAGAAATAAATAAAGGAAGAAGATTATGACGATTCTTATATGTAAATGGAAAACGGAATTCAATTCTAATTTGGAGGTTAGTATTGAATCTAATACCATTTATCAAAAATAACTTTTAGTTTTTGCCCACTCTCTCGAACACAAA
>CAZZLR010000183.1:0-2717 GCA_964655045.1 uncultured bacterium
ACGCGGTAGAGGGACTCAAGATACTAAAAAAGATGGCGAATGCAAAAGTTTTAATTCTTGGAGGCGGGTTCGGGGGGCTGAGCGCCGCAAAGGCTCTGGGCAATTCAAAATGCGACGTCTGGCTCATCGACAGAACGAACCACCATCTTTTCCAACCTTTGCTCTATCAAGTCGCAAGCGCGGCTTTATCTCCGGGAGATATTGCGGTTCCGATTCGAGAGATTCTCGCTCCCTATCCGAACATCACTGTTCTCATGGGAGACGTAGTGGCCATCGACAAAGAAAAAAAACAGGTCGAACTGCGCAACGGCGACCGTCTTGGTTTCGAATACCTTGTAGTCGCGCTGGGAGCGCGCCATTCCTATTTCGGCAACGACGCTTGGGAACCTTTTGCACCGGGATTAAAAACCCTCAAGGACGCTTTGCAAATCCGCGAGCGCATTTTGATCTCTTTTGAAAAAGCAGAACGATGCGATAGCATTTCCGAAGCGAAAAAATATCTCAACTTCGTGATCATCGGCGGAGGACCGACGGGTGTGGAAATGGCTGGAGCCATTGCGGAAATCGCCAACGAAACCCTCTTAAAAAATTTCCGCAGAATCGACACGACGAAAACAAAAATCTATCTCGTGGAAGGCTCGCCTCACATTCTCCCCGTTTATCCGGAGAAATTATCGAATAAAGCGCACGCCTATCTAGAGCATTTCGGCGTCAACGTCATCACGGGAAAAAGAGTGACGAACATCACGAAAGAAGGGGTCATGATCGAAGAGATGCAGATCCCTGCGGAAAATATTTTATGGGCGGCCGGGAACCAAGCCTCCTCCGTGCTGCGAACGCTGCACGTTCCTTTGGATAAGCAGGGAAGAGCTTCCGTGGACAAAGATCTCTCTCTTCCCGGATATCCCGATATTTTTATTATCGGAGATAGCGCTTGCACCTTAGACGCTCAAGGAAAACCGCTCCCCGCTCTTGCGCCCGTAGCCGTGCAGCAAGGACGTTTTGTCGCCAATATCTTACGCAAAAGGCTTCCTAAGAATCAAAGACCTTCTTTTTCTTACCTCGACAAGGGATCGATGGCGACGATCGGCAAAACAAAAGCAATCGGTATGTTTGGCAAAATGCAGTTCAGCGGACTTTTCGCTTGGCTAGCATGGTGTTTTGTCCACATTCTATACTTGATTGGATTCCGCAATCGCGTTGCGGTTCTCTTTCAATGGCTTGTTTCCTATTTTTCCAGTCAAAAGGGGGCAAGACTCATTTATCGGATGACTGAGTCCGAAGAAGAATTCCCCCACATCCATTCGTGAACCCCGTTTTTTGGCAACACCATCCCGCCCTTCTTTACGCCATCACGCTTCTCATCGCTGTTTTTTCTTCCCTTTTCTGCGAAGGGATCGCGCAGTGGATTTATCCCGGCCTTTGGATCGCGTACCTCGCAATACAAAAAAAACCGTGGATGGTTCTTTTATTCGCGGCGATGGCCTGCTACTGCCGGCTGCAATGCCCTTTTGCTCCCGCGGAAGGAGAAGGCGCCGCTCTATTCCGCGTCGACGCGCTCCGCCCCCATCAATCTCCGTTTCATAAAGGCTGGGTCTATCAGGGGGTTGCGACCCTGGAATCAGGGTCGTTTCCCTGTCTTATTTATACGCATGGCGCCCGTCCTCCTTATCCCGCCGACCGCGGCTATTGCCTTTTTGGCAAATATCGGCGCTCGGATCGATTTTCCCTTATCTTCAAGCCAAAACAATGGAAAGAGGTTCCGGGAAAAGCTTCTTTTGCCCAAGAGCGCGCAACCTTGAAGATGCGCTACAAGCGGTTTCTCCAAACAACATGCTCCTCTCATCCCAGAGCCGCTGCATTTTTAGCCTCCCTGAGCGTAGGAGAAACGGAAGATCGTCTATTGCAGTATGAATATAACAGACTGGGCTTGCAGCATATCTTGGCCATTTCCGGTTTTCATTTCGGTATCTTAATCTTCTTTCTTTCTTCCGCCCTTTCTTGTTTTTTTCCTCAAAAAGGGGTTCGGATCGCTTTGCTCGCCGCCGTCAACGTCTACTTTTTTTTCATAGGATCGCTGCCCGGCGTCCAAAGAGCTTGGATCATGGCCTCGCTCTATCTCATCGCAAAACTCCTGCATCGCAATACGAGCGCCCTAAATCTCCTCGGCTGCGCTCTCTTCTTAGAACTTCTGATGGATCCTCCGATCGCGGCAGACATCGGCTTTCAACTGAGTTTCGCAAGCTGTCTAGGAATTTTGCTTCTGCATCCTCTCATAGAAAAGAAACTCCTATTCCTTTTTCCTTCGAGACAAAAGAAAGACCGGCTTTCCCTTTCCTTGTTAGAGAAAATCATCTACCTGCTTTCTTCTTTCTTGCGCAGCTCGTTGTCGCTGACCCTTGCAGTCAATAGCGCCATTCTCCCCATCCTGCTTGTCCACTTTCATAGTTTCCCTTTACTGAGTTTATTCTATAACCTCTTTTATCCTTTTTGCGTCAGCCTAATCCTCTCTTGCCTCCTTGCAGGACTAGCCTCTTTCCTGTTGTGCCCTATGGCCGGCGCGGCGCTGCTGCAGGCAACGGCGTATGGGGCAGATCGCTTGCTGGATATCGCCGCCTATCCGCCGCTTTCCCTCGATTATCTCATCGTGGCGCCGCATTTTCCGACCTGGATCGCCGCAGCCGTCTTGTGCGCTCTTTTCTTGACGCATCCGACCA
>CAZZLR010000184.1:0-2670 GCA_964655045.1 uncultured bacterium
AAAATAATCTAAGCATGCAATGTCGAGAGTTAACATTTAACAATCTAAATCATCCCCATGTTATTTGTTATATCATGAAAATCCAACGCATCGCTAGATTCCTACTTTCCGAACCAACAACTTGTACCCCCGATCTCCTTTCATTTATGCTCGGCCAAGCACCGCGAATTCTTCCCACGGCTGACGAAGTACACCGCCTATGCCATCCTGCGATGACGCAGCGCTTACGCAGTCTGAGCGCCCTACATATTCTCCGGTGCGTCGCCGATCATCCAGTCAAAGCCACGAAAGCCATCACATTGTACCCAGCAACGAATCGTACTTTTTGGGAAACAAAAGCCCTTCTCTTGAGAAACACGATCGGGACTCTCCAGACAGAAGGCGCTATCAAAAACATTGTACAATCTTATCTTCTGTTCTTAAACCAAATCGAAATATTGAATGCGAATTATTGCGACGTTCCTTTCCTCGATCTATGCAACACATGGTATCTCAATGAATTAATCTGCGGGCCTTCCACAGAGAACGTATATGCAAAAACAACATCGAATGTCTTAATCGCACGAAATATGAACAATATTGAATTAAATTTGAACGATGTTTATGAACTTAAAAACGTAAGGCATCTCGATTTAGAAAATAGTTTGTGTAAAAGCACACAAATTTATCTTTCACAATGTCAATTTGTAAACCTAGAAGGCTCTAATATTCAAAGAGTGGTCTTTGAAGATTGCGAAGGGGATCCCTTTTCTGTCGACTTTCGCACCGATGTTTCGGAAACGATTCGCCAATGTCTTCGAGATCATTATCATCCGGATCATTTTGTCTTCATCGCTCCCGATGGGATAAGATATGAGGGGTAGCTTGGCAAAGGACGCCCGCAATCTGCGCATGCACTGTTGAGAAAGGAGATGGACTGAGTCCGACTCAAAAACCGGGTCTCCTGATGAGGTTCAGGATACACCCGATCCTTATTTTTTTTCGGAGGACCCGAAGGAAAATGAGATCTCTGTCCGATGAAAGGAAAAGCAAAAACAGCGTTGCGCCGCCTTTTCCTTTGTAAAAGAGACGCGGGTCGTTTCATAATGCAACCGATGGAAGATGCGAATATAGGCGTCAACGGTCTCTTCGGATTCTTTGTTACGGCATAAAAATAAACAAAGAGGAACCTTTTGCTCCTTCCATTCTTCCACCTGTTCCGTAAATTTTTGCAACGACTCTCTTTTGGTCTCGGGATGCAATGGCACCAGCCGTATTGAATCAAACAATCCATTGAACCAGGGAAAATGTTTCAAATACGAACCTGGCGCTAAGATTTTTAAATGGGGCAGCCAAATAAACAATAAAATTACATCCCACCAAGATCTACTTTCCAAGATGAACACCGTATGAGAATCTGGAAGAGGGGAATCTAAGGTTGGCTTGCGGAAACGTTTTAAAATTCTTTGCGCAAAAAATGGGAAAAAAAAACGAGACAGCCTCCCTGTGAGTACGATACTCGCCAAAAGAGCCAAAAAGCCAATAAACACAAAGCCGCTTGAGGCGGCAAGTCCTAGCTCTTCACTAGTAAAATAAAGAAAAAGAGCGGAGCAGAGGACGCCGACAAAGCTAAAAAAATTAGAAGCAGCGATGATCTGTCCTCTCTTTTCATCAGGACTATTCACTTGGATATACGAATCAAAAGGAATCAGGAATCCCCCTCCTACGATCCCCAGCAAAGTTAAACTCATGATTGTGCATAAGAGGGAGGAAGAAAAAAGGGCCAAAGTAAAAAAGAAAAAGGCAATCAAGAATCCCGATATGCAAGACATGCCCAGCTCGACCCTGTCCTTAGAAAGCTGTCCGGCAATCATCGCGCCCACGGCAATCCCCACGGCCGTGGCCAAAAAAAGATAACCCCCTCCCACTTCGCCAAGATGCAGGGATTGCATGGCAAAAGGAATAATATTGAGTTGGGTGAAAGAACCAATGAACAAAAAGAAGGCTGAACCAAAAATCGTCGTGAGGAGATGGGGCACCCTATGGCTCGACCGGAGCGTTTGATAGATTTCATATAAAAAGACAGGATTGATTTTTTTTGTCGAACGCTGCGGTTCCGTCTTGGAAATGCCCAGGCTCGTCAATAAACCTATCCCTGCGATCAAAACGCAAAAGACAGACTCTAAAACAAAATTTTTATTTGTAATGTCCGTTATAAATGAAGCCAAAAACGTTCCCAAAATAATAGCTAAATAAGTAAAGGAGGTAATCGATCCATTGGCCTTCGGCACCATTTTTTCTTCGACTAGTTCAGGAATAATTCCATATTTCGAAGGGCCGAACAGGGAACTATGCACAGCCATAAGGAAAAGAGCCGCATAGGCGCCCCATTGAACCCCAAAATAAATAATCCCGACCGCCATCAGCATCACGACGAGTTCCATACATTTTGCAATGACAATGATCGTGCGCTTGCTGATTTTGTCCGCAAGAACCCCTGCTCCCGAGGAAAATAAAAGGAAAGGGATCACAAAAATCGCTCCCGCGAGAGAAAGGATTTTGGGCGCCTCCTCGGCTCCCCTCACATGAATCAAATAATAAATAACAAGCAATTTAAAAATATTATCATTGAGCGCTCCGAGAAATTGGGTCGCATTCAGTAAATAAAAAGATCGATAATCGCTCCGAAAA
>CAZZLR010000185.1:0-2656 GCA_964655045.1 uncultured bacterium
AATAGATGTGATCTATATTTTGCTCGCCCCAGCGCTCTGCGTTTTCGCTTCCGGTATAAAAACTATAGTATTTCCTGGAAAAAAATGTTGGATCTGTTCTGGAAAAATCTCGAAACAAAAGATTTGTGTACTCTGCGAATATACGGGTTCTCTCTTTTTTTATTTGCCTCCGTACTAATTCTGTATTTATTTTCGATGCGATGATTTCCCATCCTGAGTAATTATGAGTATTGCTTAATATGGTGCTGAAATCTATCAACTGTAATGTGTTGAGGGATGAGTAATTTTCTTCTGTTGACATTGTTAGCAAGAAAGATAACTTTCCGATTCTATCGGCCACCATGTCTAATTCACGTTGACAAATCACTTTTTTTATGCTTTGTGAGATGATCTTGCTTACGTCGTTTGTTTCATTTGTTTCATTTTCAATGTTAATTATTTCTCTCACGCGACGATTATACATGAACATACACTTTTCTAAGTGTATTTGAACGTTATTGGGTGTGATCATTGTTTCCTGTGTTTTGTATTGGAAAAAAAGCAGTCCCCCTGCGGAAGAGCCATCATGGGCGGGATGCAAATTATTCGACGGTAGTGATAATGCAAAAGCATTGCAGGCCGTCGCCGCAGCCAAAATCAGTCAACCCATCGCCGGAGGTTGCCGTAATGCCGATTTGATTGATGCGAATGCCGAGAACGTTCGCGATGTTTTTCCTCATGGCATGAATTTGCTTTTCAAAATGAGGCCGTTTCCCCTCGATCGTGATCGCAATATGGACGATTTTTTGAGGATGGAGCGTTTTGAGGGCTTTTTCTAAATAAACTTGAGAATCGGTGATCCCGTCTTTATGGCACAAATCTTTCGCTATGCCACCTAGAATAGAGACGCCCGAAAGGGAGGTGATAGCATTGCAAAGGGCATGGTAGACGACGTCTCCGTCCGAGTCGGCGTCAAGTCCGGGCACCCCTTCGAAAATGATTCCGCCAACGACACAAGGCTTGGAAGAGTCGGGAGTGAGAAATCGGTGACTATCTTGCCCGATGCCCGAGCGGGTTACCGGATATTTTGATGCGCTCATACTAGCGGGCCTTTGGTGGCATCTCCTTGCAACAGTAAGATACTTTTACCCTAAAAAGGAATTAAAAAGCAAGGCGCGCCCCTCTCGTTCCTTAGGAGGAGCGGCTCAGGGGAAAAACCAATACCAGGTAAAGACGGCCGAGACGAAATTGGGAGCGTTTCGGCCATAGGCAGAGAACCATACGCCGCCTAAAAGTCCCATGGTGCTGCTGAAATTATATTCTACCGCCGGAGCAAAGCTCAGCTGATCGCTGTACCCTCCTCCCACTGAGGCCGGCACATCTCCTCCGGGTGTTGTCGTGCCTGAGATGCCGCTAAAGCGCGTCTTGCCGGAACAGGTGTAAGCGACGTCTAAAGCTACAACCCAGGGTTGATTAATACTTAACTCCATGCCGAGGTCGACATTGAAATTATTCCCCGGTGCAACGGTTCCTTTTGTTCCATAGCCACCCCCATAAGAGTTAAACCCATGAACGGTGGTGGGTGTGGGAACCGTATAGCCAAAAGAAATCCTCGTGTTGAGAGGATGCAAGGTATTCCAAAAAAATAACTTTGCCAGAGTTAAGTTGAAAGCGGTGGTCCACGAGCCGCCCCCGGTTCCGTCCAAGCCTAAGTTATTCCCGTCCAAGTTCTGGTAGTTTCCTGTTGGGAAGACTTCTCCGAGAGTGAACTTGATTTGCGGAGCATAAGGGGTCTGCTGACTGATCAAGAAGCCGATTTGGACTGTCATATCCTGAAAACCGCCGCTGAAACGCCCTTGCTTCCATTGCGCCACGGTGCTCATCACAACGCCTAAATCTACAGAAGGAGTTGCTCCGATTTGTAAAATCACAGGTTGCGCTTTGATGAAAAATGTGTTGGGAGTGTTGACGCTTTTGCGTTCTTTATTGAACGTACTGTAGTTGTCTGTGAAATAAATATAAGGCTGCCACATGGCGTGTCCGGGAGGAACCATGGTGGCCGATGGAGTAATCAAGGGGCCTGTATACCATGGGTTGAAGAGTTTGAGGGCCTGTTCGTACTGCCCTTCGGCGTCCTCTAGTTCCTGCTCGATTTGTTCGGGGGCGATCCTCGGAGAGGAAGGCGTTTGACCTAAAACGATTTGCGCAAAGAAAAGGGGAAGTGCAATAAGGCTTCTAAAAAAGCAACTTTTCATCTCTTTTTCGACTCCGTTAAAAATTAAGTTATTGCACTTTTCTTATATTTTAGGCAATTAGATATTTTTGGAGGAAAAAAGATGTCGGAAGGAGTTTCTTCAAACGATCGGCTGCCGCCGATGACGCCGCGCGAAAAAAGGATGTACGAACAAGAATATCGTCATGGAGCGCAGCTATTTCAAAAAGCGTTGCAGTCCTATGTAAAATCGAATAATCCTTATCAGCAAAAAGAATTCCAAGAGGTCATGGATAAAGCAATGCGCGTGCTAGATGAGACGGCAAAAGAACTGGGGCGTCAAGTACTGTCGGAACAAAATCTGAAAATCCAAAAGGATTATCAGAATTTTTCTCAACATGCCGGGGATCGGGCGGCTTTTGAGAAATTGAACCAAGACCTGGATCAAGCGAAAAAACTCACTTG
>CAZZLR010000186.1:0-2650 GCA_964655045.1 uncultured bacterium
CGGCTTAGCTGTTCGTCAGGAATCCCCTGGATTTATCCATGGGGAGGTTCAATTTATTAAAAGATGACCGAGAAGCCAAAATCGTAATCAACACGAAGCTAAATCCGAAACAGTTTTTTCAAAAGGTGAAAGAAAAATCTGAGACATTTTTAGCGAACAGCGAAGAAGTGGAAAACAGCATCTGCGCTATACTGTTCGATGACTCCCCCTCTTTGAGCGCCATAGAAAAGCTCGCGCCCAAGCAAGACTGGCAACAGATTCACAATCCTATCGAATTTCAAAGTTTGCTCATGGCGCAAACCGAGGAAAAAGAACCGGGGTTGGAGATGAATCCGAGACTCGACATGCAAGAACAGACTCCATACGAGGCAATGTTAGACAACATAGACGAGCTTACGATCCAAGAGGAAAATGAGCAAAGATGGGTGCTTTGGAAAGGCCAGAAATATTGTCCCTACAAAGTATATCTCGAAACATACAGTCTCCACAAAGAAACCCTGGCGCAATCTCTAAAATGGAAGAGCAAAAAAGAAGAATGCACACAACGTGTCCAACAGGAGATTGAAAACAGCGCAAGACCCCTTTTGCAGATAGAAAAAAATCTAAAAAATATACCGCTCAAAAAAATTAAAACAGAGGAAAAAAAACTCATAGAGATAGAAAATAAAAGGGATCTGAATATGGGAAAACTACGTGTTCTTGTCGGAGATAGCACCGTAAAAGAGATGCACGATGTTCTTGAACAGGCTGAATATTATAAAGAACACTCCATCGAGCTCATCACATCCTATCATGGTTCTTTTTGCCATCTGAGTAAGGACGGTGTAAAAACAATAAAGTCCCTTCAAGAGGTCTATAAGGAGCTCGACTCCTTACGGAAGCGATTTCCATTCTCGTCGCCGCACAAGCCTCGCTTTGATTCGCAATCTCTCCACGAGACAAGTTCCTTTTTGGAACAGAAGTTCTCTGAACTCGCCAAGTTGGTATTCAAGCAGGAAAATAAAATGAATTGGCTGCAATCGCTCTTTTATTCCTTGATCCGATGGTGGTTTGGGGAAAGGGAGGCATGGAATGGACTTTATGAATATGAATGCTCACCACGACGGAGGTGGCAAGGTCAGTGGGGCTCCTTCAATTTCAAGAAGAAAGAATGCTGAGGACATTGGAGACATATGAATTCTATCGCATCCTCACAAAAGCAGTGGATTGAGCCGCCGAATGACTCGTGGTATCAAACAATACGAGCGCAGAATCAGAGATTCGGATGAATCAGTTCCTGAGCCCTGAGACACGCTTTCCATGTGGAAAATTGCGGGTTGCTCTCGTCTGTAAAATAAAGGTTATCAAGATGAATTTTTTTGACTAATCCCGTGCGATGGAATACGTGCCACACCTCTTCGGTTAGCCCGCTGATCACCAGATGACGCCCCGTAGCCTCCAAAAGTTCGTAAAGATGCAAAATGGCCAGACACATAGAAGCGTCCATGTGATACACATTATTGAGCCGCAACACAATTGCCTGGACATTGCGATCCCGAGCCACCTCTTCCAACGCCGCCTGGAAAACGTCTGCCGTCGCAAAATACAAATCGCCCCCAATGCCGATAATCCGCACCTTCCGATGCGTATCACTTTTCGGAAGCGCCAACACCAACCTTCCTTTTGCATTAAATGCATATTCGACAAGATGAGGCGTCGAAGATTGTTTTAAATAGTTTCCAATAGAAATAACAATCCCGATAAAAAAAGCCACATCCAAACTAAAAATCAAACATGAAAAAAATGTGAGAAAGAAAACCCAAGCATCCGCTTGCGTAGCACGAATCGAAAATTTGATCTCCTTCCAATCCGTAAGAGCATACATCCCCGCAATCAATAAAGCAGAAAGAGCGGCAAGAGGCACCTGCCGCATAAGCGGCCAGCAAAATAAAATACCCAATGCGGTAATCACTCCGCTCAAAATCGCGGCCAAGCGAGTTTTCGCTTGCAGACGCACATTTAAAGCCGTCCTCGAAGGGCTCCCCGAGGTCGGCATCGATCCACTCAAAAAAGCCAAAATTGTATTGCTCACCCCCAAAGCAAAAACATCTTGATTCGCCGATACGGTATATCCATTTTTTGCGGCAAAAGCTCTCGAAACGGAAAACATCTCCAAAATCGCCAAAAAAGAAAGAGCCAGCGCCGCAGGGAAAATTTTAGGCAAAAGATTCAAGTCGAGCAATGGCAATTGAATACGCGGAAACGGTTCGGCAGGCAGCTGAAAAGAGGCCAGCGTTTCTACCGTCTCTATGCCAAAAAAAAGAAGCCCCCTCACGAGCAACGAACTCCCAATCAACATAAGTAAAGCGTTAGGCCAGTTCTTTGCTATTTTCCGTAACAAAATAAGACAAATAAAACTTGTAATCCCTACAAATGAAGTCCAAAATTGGACCTGCGAAAGATGGGAAAGAAAATACCACCCTTGATATAAAATTGTCCGATCCCCCCCGGGAGACTGCACCCCTGTCAAGCTAAATGCCTGCGTCGTTCCAATGGCCGTTGTAATCCCGGCAAAATAACCCAAAATCACAGGACGGCTGACAAACTGCAATACTTTTGCAACATTGAAAAAAGAACTCCCCAATTGAATCAAGCGCATGAGGATGACAAA
>CAZZLR010000187.1:0-2633 GCA_964655045.1 uncultured bacterium
GCCACAAACAACAATCCATGCGCCCAGCCGACATATTTTACGGCAAGCGGAAAAAGGAAGAAGATTGCGCGTGTTACGTCCTCATCACTTGTTCTAAGCCTGATGTAAAGGGAGAGATGAAAGTGGCGATGGACTTTGAAGGAGATGAAGATTTAGCCGCGTATCTCGTAGAGAGCGCGGGCCAAGTATTTCGGGAAAAATTTGCAAATCGAGGCGTAGATTGAATGGCGCCATATCTTCAGGAAAATCGATGGGAAGCCTTTATGCCCTGAGCTCCTTTTTTTTTGCGGCGGCTCATCCTTTGCTCTTTTTGTTCCCTAAAACAATGGGGCTCTCTGATCTTTCTTTCGTCAGCTGCCTTGGTTTCTTTTGCAGTATTTTCGGGCGTTTAAGGGGTTTTTGTGTGAGCGCCCTTTTCCTACTTGCAGCAGGAATTTGGGGGCATGCTTGGGGAAGCGGGGGGCATGGAATCCGTTTTGCTTTTGAAAGTTTCTTTCTCTGCGCCTTTTGGATAGCGGCTGCCGCTTCCGAGTCGGAAGAGGCTCTGAGACGGCAGCGGGAAGGGGAGCGGGCTTTACTTCTGCAGCAAGGTCAGGATCAAGAACAGGAAGCATGCCGCAGCCGGCAGGCGATGCGGGAGGAGGCGGCTTTAGCGGCTCGGGAACAAGCAGCGCTTCGCAAAGATTTCGACGCTTTGCAAGCCGAAAAAAACGCCATAGAAACTTTGAACGATGTGCTCAGAAAAGAAAACGCTGTTTTGTTTAACCAAGTCCGCAAAAATTCCGAGCCCGTTCCGGAGGCGGTTCCCGTCTCCTTCGCCGCTCACCGAACGCCTCTTCCTGGAGGAAAGTCTTTCGGCGGCGAGACCTTGCGAGAGTCTCTGCTCCCCAAACGAAAAAAAAAGTCTTGACTCACCTCGCCGAGGAAGGCGAAAATTATACCAAAAGAAATAAATAATGTCATATTTGAGCGCGTCAAAGCGTCGAAAATCAACGATCGTAAATGACATTGTATTGACTTAATACTATGCCATTTACGATCGTCGATTTGTCGACAGCTTTCACGCGCTCAAATAGGACAGTATTTGTTTCTTTTGGTATAAATAGTTTTTCTGGAAATAAAAGAAGTGATATGAGCTAAAAATATGGCGAAAAAATACGATGAAAGCGCAATTGTTTCCCTCGATGCTTTATCCCATATCCGTCTTCGTTCCGGGATGTATATCGGCCGCCTTGGCGACGGGTCCCACCCCGATGACGGGATTTATGTCATGATGAAGGAAGCCATTGATAATGCGGTGGACGAGTTCATCATGGGCCATGGAAACACGATCATCGTCTCCCTCAACGAAAAAACGTCGACGGTTTCCGTTCGCGACCAGGGGAGGGGGATTCCCTTAGGGAAGGTGATGGAATGCGTCAGTCAGATCAACACAGGGGCGAAATACAATAGCGACGTATTTCAGTTTTCCGTTGGCCTTAATGGGGTGGGGATGAAGGCGGTCAATGCCCTCTCTTCACACTTTGTCGTAAAAAGCGTGCGGGATGGAGAGTGCGTTGAGATCTCTTTCTCTAAGGGAGCGATCCAAAATAAGAAAAAGGGAAAGACCGGAGAAAGCAATGGCACCTTCGTGGAGTTTACCCCTGATACTGAGATCTTTAAGAAATTTTCTTTTCGTAAGGAGCTGATTTTAAAGAGATTGTGGCACTATGCTTATCTCAATGTCGGTTTAACCCTGATTTTCAACGGAGAAAAGATCTCTTCCGAGAAGGGATTGCTGGATCTTTTAAACGCTGAAGTGCAAGAAGATCGTCTTTATGAGCCTCTCCATTATCGAGGGAAGGGGATGGAATTTGCCTTCCTTCACTCTTCGAGTTATGGAGAAACCTACTTTTCTTTTGTCAATGGGCAGTATACCCAAGACGGGGGGACCCATTTATCGGCTTTTCGGGAGGGGATTTTAAAAGGAGTCAATGAGTTTGCGAAAAAAAATTTCCAGGGGGTGGATGTCCGCGAGGGGATTGTAGGGACGATTCTCGTAAAGGTTAAAGACCCTGTATTTGAGTCGCAGACAAAAAACAAGCTTTCCAATAGCGAGATCCGGGGTGCGATTGTGCAGGAGGTTAAAGACGCCGTGCAGGATCTGCTCTATAAAAACGAAGAGGCAGGAAAAAAGATCTTAGAAAGAGTTGTTTTTAACGAAAAGTTGAGAAAAGAACTCGCTGCTGTGAAAAAGGACGCAAAGGAAAAACAAAAGAAGATCTCTTTTAAAATCCCTAAGCTGCGCGACTCCAAGTTCCATTTCGGAGATGGATCGAAGGAAGGGGAAAGTTCTGTGATCTTTTTGACCGAAGGGGAGTCGGCCTCGGCCTCGATTGTGATGACAAGAGATCCTCTAACGCAGGCTGTCTTTTCTTTGCGTGGAAAGCCTTTGAATGTTTACGGAATGAAAATCGAACTTTTATATAAGAACGAAGAGATGTACAATTTGATGTCCGCTCTCAACATCGAGGAGGATCTTGCCAATCTTCGTTATGGCAAGATCATTCTAGCCACCGACGCGGACGTCGATGGAATGCATATCCGCAATTTGCTCATCACGTTCTTCTTGACCTATGTTGAAGGGCTTGTAT
>CAZZLR010000188.1:0-2543 GCA_964655045.1 uncultured bacterium
AACTCGGCAAAAGACTTCCTAGGGTCGCCCCCACTGTCCCCATCCCAAAAATGGTTCCATAAAGATATTTCGCTCGATGCGATGCGACTGTACTGTGGATCATAGACCACAGTTGTTTGAACATCAGCACAATATAGATGTCTTTTAGGATGAATTGAAAAAAAATAAATTGAGGAAATTTGTGAAGGGCTAGGGCACAAAATACGTGGACTGCGCCCACGCATATCACGGCGCAGCGCATCATTTTTAAAGGACCGATGCGGGGAAGCCAGCGATTATAAATCGAAACGACAAAGAGATTAAAGGGAACGGAAATGAGCCATACCCATGGAATCGCTCGAGAAGAGAAAATAGAGAGAAAAATGGCGCTGCTTGAAGGACGTGTCGCCGCATATTCGGCTGAAATACAAAACCCCGTCAGCATGGAGAAAAAAATGAACCATTTTTCCCGAGAAGAAAACATTAGGCGTCACCCCAATTTTCAAGAAAGTCAGCCAACAAGAGATCTTTTTCGGGGGTAATAAATACCCAGTTTGTTTTTTTTGCAGGAACCTTTAATAAGAGATCGGAGCAGCGGCTGGCCTTCTGAATCAAGGTATGTCGTTTCGATACCGGAAAAGACAGTCGCGCCGAAGGGATCTCCCCTTTATGAAATTCCCAACCTATTTGATCATCTTTTAATTTTTGTTTCTCCTTAAATTCTTGTAAATCGCGCTCGGTGATCTTCTCATGTAAAGCAATAGCTCTAAACCTGTGGCGTCGATACATAATGCATTTTGCATCCGAATGTCCCGGTAATTTTGGATTTTTTGCGCTCTGAGCCAGGTCGGAAATGACGTCGATATCGCTCAAGGACAAAAAGTCCTCGACGCTTTTTAACTTCATTATAGAGAATTTAGCGATCATGAACCTGCATAGATGAAAGTTATATGCTTTCACTGATGAATACTGATAAATTCTTCGATGCATAAAATGACGCGCCAAAAGAAGAGCTTCGCAAGATTCAAGCCCATTTTCATCGATACCTAATTGCAGCTCTTCCGTCCCCTTCTCGGGACTGGGTAAAATACGTAGGGTTTCAATTAATTGATGATAATCAAAAAGCCCGTATACGACCCCTGTGCTGCGCGCATCGCGAATTAAATAGTCTATGCGGTCGGCGCCAAAAAAATCTCCGGTAATCAATTCTGAAATAATGCGCTCCCAAGGAGTAAATTCCTTCCCCCCGGAGGCTCTCCATTTCTCCTCCCCCACCGATATTTTTTGAATATCCTCAACGATATTATGTCCTACGAGATCTTCTAAATAGGCAGGAGCGGCGCGCAGCTTTTCCCAAATGGGCTGCAAATAAGCGCTTTCGATGATTTTCGCCGTCCAGGCTTCGTGGCCGAGCGCTCCCAGGAGCTCTTTTTCAGCGACATGAGAAAAAGGAAGATGTCCTAAGTCATGGCATAACGCCGCCATCCTCAAAACTCTGCGCCAATATAAATATTCGGAGGAACCTTTGCGCGGAACAAAATGAAATACATCTGGACGCACGGCGCGGCAAACTTTTTCAAACATTAAGGTGACTAATTGCATGACTCCTAAAGAATGTTCAAATCGCGTATGAGTCGCTCCGGGATATACGAGATAGGCAATTCCGAGCTGGTGAATATAATGAAGTCTTTGAAAAGGCAACGAATCAATCAATTCCTTTTCCAATTCGTCAAATGAAATAAATCCATGAACAGGATCAAAAACTTTTTTTTCAGAATATAAAAAATCCTTCATAATAACCTTACTCTAAATCTCTGCACGCGGTTTGCTTTCTTGGATATATGAGGCGCTGACTTGTACAAATTCCGCTTTTCTTTGCAGCTCTTTAATGCTCTTTGCGCCGCCATAGGTCATCCCGCTGCGAATTCCTCCCAGAAGAAGGTCGATCAGCGTTTGCGCGGAACCGGAAACAGCCCCCCAGAAATCGACCCCTTCCGCCACAGTCTTCTCTTTCAGCCCCCCGTAAAATTCATTTTGAAAATCAGCCGAAGCTTGACCGCGGAACTTAGCCTCTAGTCCGGAAGGAGTCGAAGCCGAATCTCTTTTCGGAGCCGCGGACTCCAAGGTAAGCGAAAAAAGCTTGCCGATCATGACCGTGCTCGCCCCTGCCGCGAGCGCGAGAACCACATCGCGGCTCGTCCGGATGCCCCCATCGGCAATCAGCGGGACGCGCAACTTTTCCGCAATCCTCGCACAATCTTGCACAGCGCTAAATTGAGGCACCCCAAATCCAGTTACCATCCGTGTCGTACACGCCGCCCCGGGTCCGACCCCTACTTTCACGGCGTCTGCTCCCGCATTCACGAGATCGTGGTAGGCCATTGCCGTACAAACATTTCCGGCAATAACCTCCTTGTCTGGGTGTGTTTTTTTTAAATCCTCAATGTATCGAAACATCCGATCCGAATGTCCGTGCGCCACATCGATGCATACTCCTCGAGCGCCTAAATCCAATAATTGCCGCGTTTCCTCAGCCACCAAAGTGAAGAAATTGACCACATGAG
>CAZZLR010000189.1:0-2539 GCA_964655045.1 uncultured bacterium
TATCATATCTTCCTCATCGGGCATAAAAATCATGTGGAGGTCATTGGCACGGCGGGAGAGGCTCCCGAGCATGTTACAGTGATTGAGACGGTGGAAGATGTTCGCGACCTTCCGCCTCAGGCTGTCGGAGCGCCGCTGGCTTACTTAACGCAGACGACGCTGAGTCTCTATGATGTGAAAGAAATAGCAGAAGCATTGCAAGATAAATTTCCTGCGATTGAAACATTGCCTAGTTCTTCTATTTGTTATGCGACGACGAATCGGCAACAGGCCCTTGGCGCTGCATTGGACAATGCCGATCTGGTGTTGGTGGTAGGAGATCCGGCCAGTTCTAATTCGAATCGGTTGAAGGAACTTGCCGAAAGAAAAGGGGTGAGGGCTTTTTTAATCAATGGGCCCGAAGAAATGATTCCCGCCTGGTTCGAGGGGGTCTCTACTTTAGTCATGACGGCAGGCGCCTCGACTCCGGAAAGCATCGTTTCCGCCTGCGTTCTTTCCTTGCGGCAGTTTGGTGTTTCTTCAGTAGAAGAAATAGTGCATGTGCAGGAGAATGTTTTCTTTCAGCTTCCAAAACTGCTTGCGGAAAAATAATTTGTGCCCCATTTTGGGGAGATGGCCGCCGTCAAAGAACAGATTATCCGTCTGAAGAAAAAAAGTCTGAAGCGTGTTTTTGGAACCGTGGACCTATTTTCTATCGGCTATGGGGATATTGGATCATCCTTGTATTATACGCTGGGAGCGACGGCTTTGTATGCCTTGGGAGCGACTCCTCTGGCGCTTCTGCTCGCAGGGTTTGTGTTTGTTTGCACAGCGTTGACCTATACGGAAATGTCCACGATGTTTCCGGAACCTGGGGGTTCAGCCGCTTATTCGCGTCATGCGTTCAATGATTTCGTCTCCTTTGTCGCCGGCTGGGGATTGCTTCTCGATTATATCGTTACGATCGCTATTTCGGCCTTCGCCGTTCCCCCTTATCTCCGGCAGCTTTTAGATTGGGCAGGCGTCGTCTCGGTCGGCTCCCCGTGGGTTCATTGCAGTTTCACCATCGCCATCATTTTTTTCCTTTTTCTGCTCAATTTTTTTGGAGCGAAACATTCGGGCCGTTTTACAACTATTTTGGCTCTCTTTGCGATTACGACGCAAGCGGCTATTGTTTTGATCGGCGCTCTTTTTCTTTTGAATTTCGAGACTGTGTTTTCCCATATGAAAATCGGTGTGCAAAACGTCGATTGGTCTCCGAGCGGATGGGGTTTTGCCAAGGGGTGCGCTATGGCCATGGTCGCCTATACCGGTATTGAAGCGATTGCGCAGCTTTCTCCTGAGACAAAGCAGCCTGGGATTTTGGTTCCCCGTGCCATCCGGTGGACGACCGGAATCGTTTTAGTGCTGTATGTGGGCATTACTTTTGTAGGGCTCTCCGTGGTCTCTCCCCAGGAGTTAAGTACGACCTATATCAATGATCCTATTGGAGGCATCGCGCGGCAATTTCCTGTGGGAGGGGAGATCTTAGCCCCCTGGGTGGGTCTTCTTGCTGCGATGATTTTATCCATCGCTGCCAATGCCGGCCTGATCGGTTGTTCGCGATTGATTTTTTCCATGGGGGAATATTATCAGGTACCCAATTTTTGCTATAAGCTTCACAGCAAGTTTCGAACGCCTTATGTCACTTTATTTTTGTTTTCTTCTTTTGCCGCATTCATTGTGGCTCTGAGTCGAGGCCAGATGCTTTTTTTGGCCGACTTATATAATTTTGGCGCTCAGATCGCTTTTTTCTCCGTTCATGGAGCGCTCCTCGTCTTGCGATGGAAAAAGCCGGACATGCGCCGCCCCTACAGGGCTCCTTTGAATATCCCCGTAGGGAAAAACCGCTCTTTTCCCCTCACGGCTATCTTGGGCGCTGCGGCGAGTCTTTCCGTATGGATTCTCGTCGTAGTGACAAAGCCGGAGGGGAGGACGATTGGATTGATCTGGATGCTTGCCGGAGTGGCGATGTATCTTTTCTACAGGAAAAAGCAAAAAATTTCCCCTTTTGCGCAATCTCGGCTGGTGCAAGTCAGCGTGCCCGAATTTCGTCCCTTGAATGTGCGCCATGTGCTGGCGATTGCTCGGTGCACGAAGGAAGCGCAGACGATGCAGACGGCGTCCGTTTTTGCAAAAGCTTATAAGGCAGAGCTAACGATCGCGACGATTTTAGAAATCCCTTATTCTCTTCCCATGGAAACACCGATGCCGCGTCTCGAAGCGCTTGCGGAGGCGGCTTTGAAGCGCGCCGAAGCTGTGGCGCGGGAGCTGCATTTAACGCCCAATCTGAAAATAGTCCGCTCCCGTTCTTTGAGCGCGGCGCTCTCCATGCTTGCAGAGGAAAAGTCCTTTGATTTTGTGATTGTCGGCGCGGATTATCAGGAGATGCAGCAGGGAGATCCTTTTGTTAAACAGGCGCAGCGGCTTTTGCAAAGCTCCCCATGCAGAGTGATGTTTTGCCGCTCTTGAACAAAGACGCGACGCAATCCCCTAGCTTTAGCTATGGGGTCAAGGAGCG
>CAZZLR010000190.1:0-2535 GCA_964655045.1 uncultured bacterium
TCGTTTCCTTATAAGAAACTTCCGGCTTGCCGACATTTGCTTCTACGGAGAACTCCCGGAACATACGGTCGCGGAGAATCTCTAAATGTAATTCCCCCATTCCCATGATGATTGTCTGTCCCGTTTCTTCATTTGTCATGACACGGAAAGTGGGATCTTCTTCGGAAAGAGCCCCCAACGCCTTTGCCAGTTTTTCGCGATCCGCTTTTGATTTCGGCTCGATAGCCATCGAAATAACAGGATCCGGGAAGTTCATCTTTTCAAGAAGAAGAGGAGTCGTCTGTGCACAAAGAGTATCTCCCGTACTGGTATACTTTAAACCAATGCAGGCGGCAATGTCCCCTGTGAAGAATTCATCGCGGTCTTTGCGCTGGTTCGCGTGCATTTCTAGAAGACGCGACACGCGCTCGTCTTTATCTTTTGTTGTATTGAACAAACTGCTGCCCTTTGTCAGCGTGCCGCTATAAATACGGATGAATGTCAATTTTCCAACGTAAGGGTCGGTCATGATTTTAAACGCTAACGCGGATAAGGGGCTATCGTCTGCGGGAGCAATGAGCATTTCTTCTTCTGAATCTAGTTTATGCGCTTTGATCATCCCGCGGTCGAGGGGAGAAGGCATCCAACGAACCACCGCGTCCAAAATTTGCTGGACGCCCTTGTTCTTAAAGGCTGTTCCGCAGAGGACGGGATTGATTTTATTGCGCACTACGCCCTTGCGAATGACCGCATGGATCTCCTCTTCGGGAATGGTATCCGGTGATTCCAAGACTTTTGTCATGAATTCATCGTCTTCTTCGTCAATAGTCGCCAATTCTTCTAAAAGAGCCATGCGCATTTTCTTGCATTCTTCGAAGAGATGAGAGGGGATTGCTTCCACGTCATACTTTGCCCCCATGGTCTCATCATGGAATAGGTAAGCCTTCATGGAAACGAGATCCACCATTCCCTTAAATTCTGATTCCGCGCCGATCGGACAGTGGACGGGCACCGCGTTCGCACGCAACTTATCGCGCATGCTCTGCACGGCATTGAAGAAATCGGCCCCCACGCGATCCATCTTGTTGATGAATGCGATTCTTGGCACGCCGTAGCGTTCTGCTTGGCGCCAAACGGTTTCCGACTGGGGTTGCACACCGGCTACCGCATCGAAAACGGCAACGGCTCCGTCGAGAACGCGGAGAGACCTTTCTACTTCTATGGTGAAGTCTACGTGTCCAGGGGTGTCGATGATGTTGATTTTACATCCCTTCCAATACACTGTCGTCGCCGCAGAGGTAATCGTAATCCCTCTTTCTTTTTCTTGCTCCATGAAGTCCATGGTCGCTGCGCCCTCATGCACTTCTCCGATGCGATGCAAACGTCCGGAGTAAAAAAGAATTCGTTCCGTCGTCGTGGTTTTTCCTGCGTCGATGTGCGCCATGATTCCAATATTGCGCACATTTGCCAGCGTATCTGTTTCTGCTCGTTTACCCATGATCCTTATCTACCGGTTATAATCTACCATTTATAGTGCGCAAAGGCTCTGTTAGCTTCGGCCATTCTGTGCGTATCGTCTTTTTTCTTAATCGTAGCGCCTTGATTGTTAAAACAATCGGCCAACTCGATCGCCAGACTCTCGGCCATGGGCTTCCCCGGCTTCGCCCTGGAATTCGTAATAATCCACTGCATCGCCATGGCGGTGCGGCGGTCTCCGGGAATTTCAACGGGCACCTGATAGTTCGCACCCCCAATTCTACGGGTTTTGACTTCAAGGGAGGGTTTCGCGTTCTCCAAAGCCTGCTCAAAAGCCTCGAGGGGATTGTCGGCTTTAATCCGGCCGGTAAAATTCTCAAGAGCTTGATAAACAATTTTACACGCGGTTGCTTTTTTCCCGCCAATCATCAGCTTATTGATGAATTTAGAAAGGATCGCGCTATGATAGACAGGATCCAGGGCATTGCGCTTTTTAAAAGTTCTGCGTCTTCTAGACATATGGTTTCCTTATTTGCTTCACCCGGCTTCTTTGAAAAGCCTGCCCAAGGATCGCTCTCGCTTTAGCGAGAAAAATCCTTTAGCAAGGAAATTGATTGGCAATTTCCTGGAATTACTCAATAGTTATTTAGGTTTCTTCGCTCCATACTTCGAGCGTGATTTTTTTCGGTCTTTTACCGCTGCGCAATCGAGGGCTCCTCGGACGATGTGATAGCGTACGCCTGGAAGGTCTTTGACCCTGCCTCCTCGTACAAGAACGATACTGTGTTCCTGAAGGTTATGACCCTCTCCGGGAATGTAGGCAATGACCTCTTGGCCGTTGGAAAGACGAACCCAAGCTACTTTGCGGAGAGCTGAGTTAGGCTTTTTCGGCGTTTTAGTCTTGACTTGCAGGCAGACACCGCGCCTTTGGGGGCACTGTTGCAAAGCGGGCGATTTGCGCCGGCTGGTTTTCGGTGTACGGCCAAACTTAATAAGTTGGTTGAATGTCGGCATGAGCGCCAATCTCCTGAATTTGAATAATAACGATAGGTCAGAAATATATCGCGAAGGGCTATTTTC
>CAZZLR010000191.1:0-2521 GCA_964655045.1 uncultured bacterium
CCCGATCTATGTCGTTCTCTATTTTGCTTATTCTAACGCGGTCAAACGCAGTCCGCTGAACAGCGCTTCCTTTTCTCAAGATTTGACGTTTACGCCTACGGTTCGAGAGGGGTTCAATCTCATTCGTAGATCTTCTTTGTTGATTGCGATTCTCCTTATGGTCGTATTCATGCAAGTATCGATAGGATTGATGGATTATCAGTTCAATGCGCATCTTGAAACGAATATTTTAGACAAGGATTTACGGACGGAATACGTAGGACGGCTGATTGGATTAACGAACGCGTTAGGATCGATTCTCCAGTTTGTTGGAGGATTCTTGATGATTCATTTCTTTGGCGTCCGCGGTTCCCATCTTCTGATCCCCTTCCTTCTGTTAGCGAACGCTTCGGTTGCCTTGGCTTATCCTTCTTTCGCCATCGTTTCCTTTGTCTACTTATTTATGAAGTCAGTGGACTTTTCCCTCTTTGGCGTAGTGCGGGAAATGCTCTATATTCAGTTAAAAATGGATGAAAAATTTCGAGCGAAGGCAGTGATCGACGTTTTCGCTTACCGTTCTTCCAAAGCCCTGGTTTCGATTTTCGTTTTAGGTCTTCAGTTTTTTATTGGCACGGAAATTTTACACATGACGGCGATCTTATCGCTCTTCGTTTTTTGTGCATGGATTGCGGCGATCTTCTTTCTTTTGAAAGAAAAACCATCCCCCGTCAGCCTGTGAAGATTGAGCCCTTGGCGTTTAATACCATATAATGTGAAAATCCAGGCCTTAAGGGCGGGGTTTCCCGCCTCGGGATCAAAAGCAACAAATCATCAAAGCTCTTCTATCTTCTTTTCAAGAATCTTGATCCGCTCGAAATAGTGTTCGATTTTCCGGATATAAACTTCGTGACGCTGATATTCCCCTAGAGGAAGCGCAGGACTTCCTCGATATTTTCCTTTTTTCAGAGATTTACTCACTCCTCCGCGCCCCGCCACCATCACGCAGTCTTCTAATTCTACATGTCCGGCCACGCCCACTTGTCCTCCAAGGACCACATAGCTTCCTGTCTTGGAAGAACCTGCAATGCCCGTTTGCGCAGCTATCATATTGTGTTTTCCAATCTCCACATTATGAGCCACTTGACATAAGTTGTCGATCTTCGATCCCTTTCCTATGCGCGTTTCTTTAAATCGAGCCCGATCTATTGTCGTATTCGCCCCTATTTCTACGTCGTCTTCAATGACGACAATACCTAATTGCTCTAATTTCTGATGGAATCCCGCTGCATTCGTCGTAAAGCCAAATCCGCAAGAGCCGATGACAGCTCCGGGTTGGAGAATGACCCGGTCGCCTAAAAAGCATCGCTCGCGAACGACTACGGAAGCATGAAGAAAGCAATGGCTTCCCACTTCTGTTTCGTAGCCAATGGAAACATGAGGCCCAAGAATAGTTCCTTCTCCTATTTTTACATCGCGGTCAATCACTGAATAAGGGCCAATTTGCACATTTTTTCCAACCGAAGCTGTTTCGTGGATCACGGCTGTAGGGTGAATGCCCGAAAAACCTGAAGATCCTCTGGAAAAAAGAATTTCTACGATCTGTTGGAAAACCCTGGAAGGGTTTTCCGCGATCAAAAAATTTTTTCCCTCGATGAGGGGAATGGATGGGTCTACGCAAATGACCCCCGCGCAAGATTGCCTCATAGCTTGAATATATCGGGGGTTGGCAAGGAAAGAAAGATCATGCTCTGTCGCCGCCTCCAAAGTGTTCACCCCTCGGACGATAAAGTTTGGATTTCCAAAAAAGGCTGCGGATGTTTGTCTTGCGAGTTCCTCTAATGTAATATTCATGGTTTGATTGACGCGGAACGACTCGAAATTCTAATCGTCAGCCGGGGCGTCTTCCCTCTATTGAATCGGTTAAAAAAGGGGGACATCCCCGATGCAAAAGGCTGCATGTTTCCATTTTTTATGAACAGTTTCCGGGTTGGGAACCTTACTGACAATCGTATATGACTCCCAATCCGAAATTCAAAAATTGACCGAAGTTCGCTTTGCAGACATCCCTTCAATCATCAATGTAATGAGCGGCTATCCCGCTTTTGTTTCTTCCGCGTTATTGGAAACTGCTTGGTTCTGCGCTTCAAGATCGTATGTTTTATCCATTTCTTGAATGATTAAAGGCGTTACATCGAAATCGGAACGAACATAAAAACAAGCCTCTCGGTTGATCACATAGTCTAAATGATTGTCGGTTGCGATCTTTTCCGAAGCCGCTGCAATCTGAGCGCTCATTTTGTGGACGAGTTGGTAGTTTGCATGATTCAACACCTGATAGAATTGTTGTTGATACCGTCCCAGTTCCTCTTGCAGCGCTTGATAGCGTACTTTTAAATCTTCTTCTGCCTTAGGGGTAAGACTGTCAAGATACTCTGTATCCTCAAACTTTGCGCTGATCTCCCGTAATTCTTTTTCTGAATTTTCCATAAGAGACGCCATTTGACGGCGCAGGTTTTCCATGTTTTCTTGTTCTTTTGTTCCT
>CAZZLR010000192.1:0-2500 GCA_964655045.1 uncultured bacterium
AAAAAGATTCTGCGGATGCGACAAAAAAGAGAACGAGGGATTTGTCACAGCCCACTCACGGACCTTACCCTCGAACAAGCTCCGGAAAGTACCGGAGGAATTATCCTACTATGAAAAATCTCGCCTAAGGCTCGAAGAGTTCTCTCCGCGAGATCTCGACTCATGCAATACGTCGTATATGTCGATCGACGTTTTCGATACGGCTCGCTCAAGAATAATTAAAGAAAAGACACCGGAGGAGGTGGAAACAAAAAAATGTTTCCAGACGATTTATAAAAATACACAGGAAAAAAAAATAATTCAATATCTGACACAGGATCTGTCAGTCTCGGAGACAACAGCCAAAAAGTTTTCCGAGTCCTTGAACGAAGTCGCTTCTTCGGTCTTAGCCCACTCTTTTTCCACTAACGAGACGCAAGGGATCAACATCGATGCTCTGACCGCCCTTCTTCCTTCCGAGGAAAACAATATGCAAGTAGTCAATCACATTCATTCAACAGATGTCATTCCGAGTGTAGAACAGAACATAGAAAATTTAAAACAAACAATGAAAGACAAATTAAAACCGGTAGAAAATGCATTTAAAAAATTGCTACTAGGACGCGGCGTCGATGAAAGAGAAGTAGAAAAATTCTGCAATCTGATCGCCAAGGTCGCAGAAGAGAGCATCACCGGAATCGTTGACAAAAAGATTGGAACTTACAAAGGAACAATAACAAAGACAATCAATTTTATAATAAATTCATACAATACTTACAATTGCGCAAAGAAAGTATCTAATCTAGTTATAGATCTTTTGGTGACAATATCATTATAGCAAATATTTCAAAATCCAAAGATTTAGGGGGCCATGGAGGCACGTTGACCGCCACGGTGAATGAAACATTCTGCTTTTTGAAACCTATGGACGATACGGAGTATCAAAATTACAAAGCGCTGCACGTTTATCAGCAGCACATCACAAGATACATGCCGCAGTTCTTTGGAGAGACCGTGGTGGATAAAAAAAGATATATGGTTCTAGAAAATCTCCTTTCCAACGGAACCGACTCCTTCACCCCCCTTGCCGATATCAAGCTTTCCGGAAAAGTCGAGGGAATCCACCCCATTGCCTCCCAAGATGAGATGCGGGTTACACGGGGCGCCCTCAAAGGGATCTGCGATCGGGAGTGGATGCGGTTTTGCGCCAAACATTCTCCCCACTATATGGTGGTTCAGGGCAAAGGATTGCAACGATTTATAAATTATAGGAATTCAGAAAAAATATTATCAGGAATCATCAATCAATTGAGCGAAGAAAACAAAGCAAGTCTCATCAAAGAAACAAAAAATATCCTTTATGCCTTGAAGACAGGAGATGTGGCATTGATCGGATCCAGCCTCCTTTTGATCCAGAATCCTCTAAACGGATCCGTGCGGCCGGTTCTGATCGATCCGGCTCACGTCCAATATGGAAATCTCTTAATCGATTCCCAAATAATCCAGGACACCTCAAAACTATTTTCCGAGAAAATGGCTCCTCAAAAGTATGAAAAAAGGAGGGAGTCAAACATTCTTTCGCTTTCGGCTATTATTGAAACCATGGAAAAAAATTGCGCGCATTCGCAATAATCGTTCTGTGGAAACAACGATTATTATCGGAGGAGGCGCGGCCGGCGTCTTCTCTTCTATTTGCCGCAAAGAAAAAGATCCTTCGTCCCGCGTACTGATTTTAGAAAAAACAAATCAGCTCCTCGCAAAGGTGAGGATCTCCGGAGGCGGGCGATGCAACGTCACTCATGCCTGTTTCGAGCCTTCCCTCCTTGTAAAAAACTATCCGCGGGGCACAAGAGAACTTTTAGGCCCTTTCCACCATTTTCAACCCAAGGACATGGTCTCTTGGTTTGAAAGCAAAGGGGTTCCGCTCAAAACGGAATCCGATGGAAGAATTTTTCCGGCCAGCGATTCTTCGGAAACAATCGTTCAATGTCTTTTAAACGCTGCTCTGCAAGCCGGCGTAGAAATACGAAAACGGCAGCAGATTCTTTCCATTGAAAAAAAGGAAGGAGCATTCATAGTCGCTCTTCCCCAAGAAATTCTCTTCGCAGACCGCCTTCTTCTCGCTACAGGATCCGCTCCCTGGGGTCTGGAAATAGCCAAGCAATTCGGTCATCTTCCCGTAGACCCGGCGCCTTCCCTTTTTACTTTTAACACCCCCTCGTCCCCCCTGTTGGATCTAGCCGGCATTACAGTCCCCCAAGCCATCCTCGCCCTCAAAGAACGCGGCAGCGGCAAGAACATCATAGAAGAATGGCAAGAAGGCCCCCTCCTCCTCACGCACTGGGGCTTTAGCGGTCCCGCCGCGCTTAAACTATCCGCCTGGGGTGCTAGGGAACTGTTTAAAAGGGGGTATAAAGCCGATCTCCTCATCAATTGGACGGCCGCAAAAAACTTTTCCGCCCTTTACGAGACCTTACTCGCAGCAAAAAAAACAAACCCGCTGCAAGGATTCCCCCCCCTT
>CAZZLR010000193.1:0-2497 GCA_964655045.1 uncultured bacterium
GAGCAAGACATCTGGATCTCCATTTTTGAAACACAGACGCCCCTTTACGAAAATCCCCCTCCCTAAAAAAAATATAATATAAACCAATGTATACAATGAATAAGTCCCCATCGTAAGATAGAGCCTGTTCAAAACATACTCTTGCTTCGGAAAATTTACCTTGTTTTGCAAGCGCTTCTCCAAGATTTGAATACGCCGCGGCAATCAGTTTCATCACATCCGCTCTCGATAAACAAGACGATGGTTTTTGGATCACTAACTCTTTAGCGCGCAGTAAAAATTGTAAAGATCGTTGATACGTCTCCGCCGCTTCTTGAAACTGTCCTTTTTTTCTAAGATCCGCCCCCTGCATTCCCAGAATGAGATTGCAATTTGTATATGCAATCGGATCTTTGGGAGTAAGACGGATCACTTCTTGAGACAATTCCAAAGCCTCTGCCCACAAGCCCTGGAGCGTCCTGATCTTGCCAAGATATTGGAGCCCCAGAGTATTTTTTGGCTGCATTGCAATCGCCCTTTCACAGTGAAGGGCGGCCTCTTCCAGAAGATTTTGATTCAGGAATTCATCCGCTTTACGGATATGAAATTCATAGTAGAGCTCCATATCACGCTTTCCCAAAAAAATCGCGTGTGTAACTGTTACACAAAATAGGAATCAAAATATACATCCTCTCAGACAAAAATCATGCGAAGCGTTTCCATCGATGGTAAATCATTTCTTTATATTCAATCAACCCGAGGAATATCTCGAGAGGATACTTCTCCGAAAGAATTCGATCGAATCCTGTGTTCAAGCTCTTCGTTCATAGTTTTTCGCAACAAACACAGCGCCCTATCTGAACCGTTCCAGGAACGGATATATTTTTCGAATATATTTTTCATCAAAACAACATCCCCTTCTACAAGAATCTGCTTATGTAAAAAATAAGCGAATAGAAACGATTCGATAAAGTTATAAGGCCATTCTCCTAAATGTCCCGTCTCTTCAAGATCTTGCCTGTCTCGTAAGATATGCGCTCCAAGAGGCCCTTCTCCTAATAAAGAAAAGAGACAGCAAACCCCCAAAATGATCGGAATTGCGACACCGGAAATCACGCTGCCAGCCGCTCCAGGCAGCCCCTCTCTGTTATAAACTCTGAGTACGCCATAGTAGATTCGATGGAAATACATGCTGCAAGATGTGGCAGAGTCAACATCTTTTCCGATCGTCGCATATAATTCGGTTAACTCGTTTTCAGGGAACAGTGTAAAATTATTTAAATAGAAACTTTGATTCATGATATCTAACAAGTCTTGTCTCAATCGAAATACATTTTTTGTCATGAAACATTGCGAGGAAAGATCCAGTTGATATTGATGTACCTTTTCATAAAAAATCAGCGGTTCCACATTGCTTTGATGAGATGACCATGAGATACACGTCTCTTTCATTGATGCAAAGTCTCCCTCTTTCATGAATCTCTTGAAGAAAGAGCGCATAGAATACAAAGAAAAGATCGACAAAGAGAACCATCCCCCCGCATTTCCCAGAGGAGAAGATAAGCCCTCCCCCTGTTGCAGCGCTTCATAGGATCGGACAAGAGATCGTCCAACTCCTTCCAAACAAAAATAAGACGCCCCTAACATATAGATCATTCCGAGGAAAATGATCATACCCATTGCAACAGAACTCACAGATCCGGAATCTTTTTGCACATATCGAAATGTCTTCCCTATACGACACCATGAGGAATCTTGCGAGGGTTGATCATAGATTTGGCGATCCAAATCCAGAAATGGATCGTCCATGATCTGAATCGAATTTTGGTTCAGGCTAATCACTAGGTCTCCTCCTTGGTTCAAAGAAATGTATCCAAGGTTACATTTCTAAAAACATTTTTTTCAACAAGGAAGATTCAACACGCTACAACGCGCCAGAAAGCCAACGGGCAGGCCAAAATTTTCTACAAATAATTGATCCCCAAACAACAGGAAAAGGAGGGGTTTAGAGGGTGGAATCGGAACAAGAGGGCTCGGGATCTTGTTTTTTCTGAATTTTGGGAGTAATGCGCATACCACCGACATCCTCGTTCCAATCTTCGATGATTTCTTTTTGCCGGAATCGATTCATTTTTTTTCGAGTAATGGCTTTTGCAACCCGTTGATTCGATTGCGCCGTGCCTTCGAGATTCCCAAACTCAAACAAAAACTTCCAATCGAATTTAAGCTGAGCATCACCCCTATTTCTTTGCGCAGCCCTCGTTTGAATCGCAAAGGCAAGATATACATCGCTGGGATGCAAGCGGTAGGTTTCTTTATTATAAACCGCAGGAACAAAACCCTTCATATCCGGTTGCGGAGCCAAGACACGTACAGCAATCAGCTCGGGATATTTATTCGCTGTTTCCGTTTCTTTTTCTCCTCCCAGAATTTCCAATAAAGGCTGTTCCATCCACCTGGTGACAAAAGTTTTGGTTCCTTTTTTTCTCACAGTGTGTTCCCGCAACACCTTTGTCAT
>CAZZLR010000194.1:0-2469 GCA_964655045.1 uncultured bacterium
TAACAGAGAGTTCCTGATAAAAGCAATCAGGAACTCATACCAAGACTCTTGAAAATGGATTATACCAAAAGCCACAAATTTATTACTTTTGGTACTAGAGGGTGTCTGCCAACCCGATACGATTCCAAGCCTTAAGGCCTGGGTCTTCGCCTTTTTGTAAAAACAACAAATCTTTCAAAATGTTGAGAGTCTCAAGATATTGAAAATCCGCCTGGCTGAATAGATCTATTTGCACAGAATCAAAGTTCTGTTCATCCATATCCGCTAGAAATTTTTGATATTGCTTATTTCTCAAAATGCGCGTTTCGGAATTTTTCTGAAGACGTTCTAGGAAAGGGGCGTAACTGGCAAGCCGCGGTTGCAGCTGATTCCGATAGCCCGCCCCCAGGGCCAACCTTTGAAAGGCGGAAAGATCGGATAAATCATCTTCAAAATTCGGCTCGATCGAATCGTTTGCCAGAGGAAATTTTGCAAACTCCTCGCCAATATCCACCTTGGATAGAATCCCCGGCACTATGATATCGGAGCGCACCCCTTGAAGCTGCGGACTTTTTCCGGAAACCGTATAATATCTTCCGCGCGTTACCTTGTATTCCCCCTGCGGATTGACTTTCGGCTGCCGCGTTGGATCGAGAGTAAATGTTTGAAAAGAACCTTTACCAAAAGTGCGCGCATCCCCTACGACAATCGCTCTCCCATAATCTTGCAGCGTTTGCGCCACAATTTCAGCGGCTGAAGCGGAAGCTCGATTCACCAATACGATCAAAGGCCCTTCCCAGACGGGATGCCCCCCCGTTTCTCGTAAGTGCTGAAGGCGCCCTGCATGATCTTTAATAGAAACGACAATACCCTTGGAAATAAACAGTCCCGTTACAGACACGGCCTGCGTCAACAGCCCTCCCGCATTGCCTCGCAAATCGAGAATCACTCCGCTCAAACGATTTTCCAATCGAATCTGTTCTAAAGCCTTGCGCATATCCTGCGCTGAAGAATAAGAGGGATCTTGGTAGAACGAAAATAAACGGAGCGTCGCAATGCATCCTTCTCCAAAAGGCTCCTTCAGCACCTCCAGGCGCGACTCTTCCAAGACAATCTCGCCCCTCACCAAATCCACCGTCAGCACCTCTCCATCACGCAGAACCGTCAAGGACACGCTTGTCCCTTGTTCTCCGCGAATCATTTCGACCGCCTCCGTAATTTCCATTCCCACAATCGGCTCTTGATTGACCGCCAAGATTTTATCGTGAATGCGCAGACGCATATTTTGAGATGCAGGACTATTTTCAATCACGCGGACAACGCTCAACCCATCGAGATCGTCGCGCAATTGCGCCCCTATGCCGAATAGACGCTGCTGCACCTGTATCATAAATTGATTCGCTTCATTTTGAGTAAAGTAATTCGTATGAGCGTCCAGAGCCGCGGCGATCGCTTTCATGGCATAAACAAATACCACGTTCGCACGATCTCCTACGCTTACCAATTCCGCTTCCCGATGCAGCCTCCTCTTTTCCAAACGCTGCAAGAATTTATCGCGCCCTTCCTCGGCAAATTTATCGGCGCAATGCAACTGCAAGGCTCGAATTCGCAAAATACGCGATGCAAGCGCCTCCGAAGTCTCCGCCCAGGAAATCTCTTTGAACTCTTCGCTACGGACATCGGAAGGGAGAACCCTCGCAGCAATCTCCTCTTCCAAAAACGATCTTCGCTCAATCGCTTTCAGAAAAAGGGCGTGCATTTTCCGGAATTCTGCAAATCCAGCCGTTTTAAAATCCAACAGCGCCCCTCGCAACAGCTCCTCCGAAGGGTGAACCCAAGGTTCCACTTCCGAAGCGAGCAAATAGGTCTTTGCAGGATCCATCTCTTCTAGAAAATTTTGAAATGCCCTCGCCATCAATTCAGATGTAAGAGTCTTATAACAAGCATGATATCGAAGGATCTCTTCGATTTTCGCTTTTGCGTCGCTCCCCGTAATCTGAGGAAGACGCCCCTCCGCAATAAAAAGAAAGCAGAGAAAGAATAAGAGATATCTTTTCAAGCAAACTCTCCCTGCGCCCCCTCTCTCAGAGAGAAGGCGCCATGCTTTAGAATGATGGGGGAACGTCCGTAAGGCGCATGGTTCATCCCGAGGCGGGAAACCCCGCCCTTAAGGGCGGGATTTCTCAAAAACGCGTTTCCGGACGGTTTTTTAGACAAAACATCGCCCGGCGGACACCCCTCCAAAGCCTTCTCGAGTCTATCGATTTTCTTCTTTGGGGACAAGGCATTTCTCCCAGAAGAAATCATATACCCAAACAAACTTTTCGGGTTGTTTGGGTGTGAAAGAGTGTCTGCAACGCGGGAGTTCGTCGACTTTTCGGGTTCTTTTTAACCAAAATAATCCCGAAAAATCGATGAACCCCTGCTTTGCAGACACTCTCTAACCCATTCATTGTAAACTAAATATAAATACATTGCTCCGATCCGGCA
>CAZZLR010000195.1:0-2466 GCA_964655045.1 uncultured bacterium
AGGCGGGAAACCCCGCCCTTAAGAGCGGGGTTTTTCAAAAACGGGTTGGGAGGGGGTTCGAAGCCCCTCCCAAATCAACAGACCCTCTAAAACATCGACTGCAGCGTATCTATCCAAACAACGTTTTCAAGTTGTTTGGATAGATTTTTTCCCTCTTATCTTTTTTGCCGGAATCTTGTAATCTAGACCCTTACCATGACGAGAGCCCAAAAATTTTACCCTTTCAACCCTCATCAGATTTGCGCAGCAGGAACTGCCGTCATCTGCACAAGCGCTGCCGCAATGGGCATTGGAATGTTTATGAACCTCCGCAATATTTCTTTCCTACCCGCCCTTCAAATCAATGAGTTATCTTCCGAGAGCCCCCCTCTTTTTTCGCTAGGGCTCAGACCCGCTTCCGACTCTTTCGCCGTACCCCGTATCTCTCCGGAACTTTCTTTTTCCTCGATCCCTCCCTATCCAACGGCAATCGAAAAGAATCCCTCTATCTATCTCTTCTGGAGATCCGCCGCCTTCGGCCAAGCCCTCTCGCTACCCTGCCGAATCGATTTGGAATATACAAAAGGCCAAGGCGTTAAGCCTTCTTGCAACACCTCTCTTTTCTGGATGGATCTGACGCAAAAAGAAGAAGGAGCTATTGAAGCTTCCATTTTCATCCAAACGGAATCGGGCGCTATTTTTGAAACAGAGCGTTTTTGCGCGCCCCTCCAAAGCCCTCCTTTGCATAAAACGCCTTTTGCGGAAGAAAAACATCCCAATAACTTGAAAAGTTGTTTGGGTATAAAATGGCTTGGACGTGATCGATTTGCGGAACGGTATACGGGGGAAGAACGTTTCCTCCTCTTCCTGGAGCCATCGGGTAAGGAACCCCCCTGTCTCTTGCATCCGGGCGCATGGATCGTTCATAGAGAGGGACGCTGGGAGCCGGGAGACTTTTGCGAAAACGCTGCTTGCGCAAGAATTCTTTACGCAGAGGAGAAGCGATTGATCTGGGAAGGATGGGACGCGCAGAAACGCTACTGCCGCTTTCTTCTGGAACCGGAGCCTTCTCTTCCGCAAAGAATCAAAGGGGAAGAAATTTTAAGCGGGGCGCGCCTCCGATCGGAAAAACAGATCGGTTGTTTTTTAGACAAACAATATGTGCTCTTACGCCAGGGCGATTGGGCGCTCAATATATCGGGACGCTGGAGAGTGCTGCGTACACCCGAAGACAAAAATGCTTACCGGGAAGGCAAATACAAAGGGCTCCTCTTTGTATTCGACGGGATTCAAACTAAATCGGGACAAAAATATCTCGAAGGGACTTTTTTCAACGAACAAAGAACAGAAGCAGTGTCTCTGACTGCGGTGTTAGGAGATCGACCTCGATGAAACGCAGTCGGCTTTTTTTCTTACACCGCCTCTTCGCCTTCCTTCTCTATTTTCCTCTCCATGCCCTTCCCGATCACGGACAGGAATGCAACCTTTTTCTAAGCGATTTGAAAACGCAGTTAAGCGCAAAATTCCAAGAAGCACAGAAATTAAAAGATCAAGAAGCGGACGAAGAACAATATCGCGCATTGCTTTCTGAAGTGCAATCCTTACGCGAACACATTGCAGAAGAAGAAGAACGATGGCGCGCTCGTTCGGCATCAGACTTTTCCGCTGCGGAAGAACCTTCCGCCCTTTGGGATAGCGGAGAAACTTCTCTGGCGCAGCTCGTCATGGAATATGGAGCGGGAGAATGCCTCTACGTTATTCCTCAAGAACTGAATGGGATGAAAATCAACTTGTTTTCAGGCATTGCTTTACCGAGAGCCTCTTGGGCAGAAATGATCGAAATGATTTTATTTCAAAATGGGGTAGGGGTCAAAAAAATCAACCCCTTCACTAAACAGCTCTATATTTTGAAACTCGATCCCTCGGCCATACAAGGCGTTACAGATAAAAAAGAGGATCTCCTCCTATTTCCCGTACAGGCGCGCCTATTTTTTGTATTTTCCCCTCCGCCGGAGCAGCTTCGCTCCGTCCAGGCATTTTTCGAACGATTTTCCGATCCAAAGCAAACTTTAATCCAGGCGATTGGATCTAAGATCGCCCTTGTCTCCACACGAGACGCAATTGAAAAACTAATGAGCCTCTACGAAGCGGTCTGGGAAAAAGGAAAGGGGAAAGTCGTCCGGCTTCTCAACGCATCGAAAATCGGAACGGCAGAAGCGGAAAAAGTATTGCGTGCCGTTTTTGCAGATTCGGGAGCCAAAGGACGGCCGACCTATCATCCTGCCGCAGCCGATGAATTGTTGATGTTGACGCTGCCGCAGGGCTTGGTTCTCGTCGGAGAAACGGAAACTGTGGAGAGAGGGGCGAAGATTTTGGCCGAACTGGAGAGCCAAATGGAAGATCCCGGAGAAAAAGTAATTTATTGGTACTCTTGCAAGCATTCCAATCCCGAAGATCTCGCCGCCGTACTTGAAAAAGTCTACGATT
>CAZZLR010000196.1:0-2459 GCA_964655045.1 uncultured bacterium
CCCCAAACCAACACAATCCCAGGCCTTAAGGTCTGGGTTTTCACTGCTTTTGGTATAAGCTCCCCGAGGGAGCCCCGCGCAGAGGGAGAACATTCGCCGGGGGGATGTTTTGGATGTCAGCGCCCAGCGCCGTAAGCTTGGGGACAAGCTCTTCGTAGCCCCGGTCTAAAAAAGCAATATTACTGATTGTGCTGGTTTCTTTAGCCAAAAGGGCTGCCATGATATAGGCAAACCCTGCTCGCAGATCGGGGATATGGATCGCGCGCGCATGCAGTGGTGTCGCACCTTTTACGATGAGGCTATGAGAATGGTTGCCGGAAGCAAAACGACATAATTTTTTTCCTAGACACCCCGTAAATAGTTCGATATCGGCTCCCATTTCTTTGAGCGTTTGCGCATAACCAAAACGGTTTTCATACACAGTCTCATGAATTACGCTGCATCCTTGCGCCTGGGTCAGCAAAACGGCAAAAGGTTGTTGCCAGTCCGTCATAAAGCCGGGGTGAACATCCGTCTCAAGGTGGACGCCTCCGCGTAAAGGAACCTGATAAAAAAATTCAATACCATGATTCTTGACGTTAAAACCTCCGCCAATTTCCCGAATCTTGTGCAGAAAGGCAATCATATAAAGATGCTGCGCCCCTTCGATGAAGACACGTCCTTGCGTGGCAATGGCTGCCATTGCATAGGAGGCGACTTCATTGCGATCGGCAATCACAGTATGTTCTACCTCTTGAAAGGTCTTTGTTTCTTGGATGCAGATAGTGCGATCTGCATCGATCATGATGGGAACACCGAGTTTTTGTAAAAATAAGATGAGATCGATGATCTCCGGTTCTATGGCGGCATTTTTGATGAATGTCGACCCTTTTGCGCGGATGGCGGCGAGGATCGCATTTTCCGTTGCGCCGACGGAAGGGTAAGAAAGGTCGATGAGTGCGCCTTGCAGCCCTTTATGCGCTTGTGCAAAATATGCACCCTCTTTTTTCATTTCCCTATACTCAATGCGCGCGCCCAATTTTTGCAGGGCATGAATATGAAGATCGACGGGACGCGCTCCAATGAGGTCCCCTCCGGCTGTGGGCACAATGATATCTTGATCCGTGCGCCCTAAAAGGGCTCCGATCATGAGAATCGGAATGCGATTCGAACCAGAGTAGCGTTGGGGAACATAGGAGGTCTTTAACTCGGGTGTTTTTATATGTAGAATCCGGCGTTCCTTGTCCCATTCAACAGAAGAGCCGATTTCCTTGCATAGATTCACCGTGATGTCGACATCACCTATATTGGGGACATTGTAGAACGTGCAAGGTTTTTCAGAGAGAAGCGAGGCGACCAGCAGCTTGGTCATTGCGTTTTTTGCCCCACCGGCGCGAATTTGACCTTGCAAAGGTTTTCCTCCGCATATATGCAATTGATCCACGTTGCGTTCCCTATTTTTGAACCTCCCTATAGCTAAAGCTAGGGAATTGCGACAGCAAAGCGAAACGGCGTGTTACCGCGGAGTCGTTGCTGAGCGATTCGATCGCTCTCGAGGTTCGTTCTGAATCCATACCAAAGACAGCAACAGGCAGCGAATCTCTGGAACTCACAATAACCTAAGACACGCCAAACTTGACACTTACGCGCCAAGCCGTCTGTACGACAGTTACTTTGGCAGGAGCCTGAGTGATAATTTGTTATTGAACAGTATAGCCGGGAAGAAGGGTTATACGCAAGCGCGCTCTCGACCCTATTCAATATCCTACAGACCATCTGGATGTATACTTTCGGAGAAAGATTTTTCTTGCGAGCCTGTCTTCGCATCGGCTACCCTTGTTCCATCATGATGACAGACGAGGAGCTTTTATCGCTCAATGAACGGGGAATGATTCCGGGACCCGGAGAATCGGAACAAGCTTTTTTAGCGCGTATAGAAATTCTGAAAGAAAAATTTCCCTTCGATCCGATCCCAGATGCTCATTGGAACCTCGCACGTCTTCGATTGCGGGATCTTTTTTCCTTCGAGCCTGAGTGTTGTTTTGCTTTCTATTCGAATCGTTCCTTGCGTCTCTGGCAGGGAGCCGCGACGTGGATTGAGGAAGGGAAAATGCCAATCGTACAGTTGCGCAAACAACTTCAAAAAGGTTCTTATTGGGGATATGGCCGCTCGGAGATTCTTTGCCATGAAGCCGTCCATGCGGCGCGCGCGGCATTCAATGAACCGATGGGAGAAGAATTTTTTGCTTATGCGACTTCTGCAGCGGTGAGGCGTAGGATGCTCGGCCCAATTCTTCGAAGACCCGGAGAAGCTTGGGTCTTTCTTGCAAGTCTTGCCGCAGGTCTCTTTTTTCCTTCGGCTCAGGGGGTGGGCGTCCTTGTTATTCTCGCCGCCTTGGCGCGCCTTGCAACGCTCCATTGGACAATGGGAAAAGCGTCTCGAAATTTATGCAATGCTCTAGGGAATGTAAAACATTCCC
>CAZZLR010000197.1:0-2443 GCA_964655045.1 uncultured bacterium
GCGGAGTGCCCCTTAATTGGGAGAAGCCCTCTGCTTTAGCTGAGGGAGTCATCACGAGTCGATCCGATTGCAAAAGCCATGAAAGCCGCCTAGGAACATTTCAATTGCGATCAGAGTCAACAAGAGCCCCATGAGCCTTTCCATCGCTGAAAGCCCCTTGGAACCCAAAAGCTTTTCAAAGAAGGGAGAGGCGAGAAGGATCGCTAAAGAAGCCCCCCAGGCAATGAGTACGGCTAGCGCGACGGTCCCTTGGCTCGCTTGTTGCTCTGCATAAATCATGACAGCGGCGAGCACTCCGGGGCCTGCGATTAAAGGAACGGCTAAGGGAACGATGAGAGGCTCTTCCTCCGGAGAAAAAGCCTCTTTGGCTGTCTTCGCGGAAGGAAAGACCATCTTCAGAGCCAAAAGAAAAAGGAGAATGCCGCCGCTGATCTGAATGGTGTCGGACCGGATATTGAGAAGATGCATGAATGCATCGCCCAGAAAAACAAACAGGAGAATGATCCCGAGGGCAATGAAAAATTCTCTTATGATGATCCCTTTTTGACGGGGTGCGGGAATCCCTTTGAGAAAACTCATGTACAAGGGGATATTTCCCACAGCGTCCATTAAAATAAAAAGGGAGAAAGTGATCGACCAAAGGCTCATGGTTTCATGGTATGCAAATATCCGTTAATACCAAAAGAAAAAAATAATGTCCTATTTCAGCTGCGTGAAAGCTGTCGATAAATCGACGATCGTAAATGGCATAGTATTAAGTCAATACAATGCCATATTACGATCATCGATTTTCGACGCTTTGACGCGCTCAAATAGGACATTATTTGTTTCTTTTGGTATAAAATGCAACGTCCCCATAGGTGTTTCCTTCTTGGGCAGTGGCGATAATGCGCCTCCAAAGAGATTTCATCCAATTTTTTTGTTCGGGAAGGAGATTATGCAGCATGGCAAGGCAGTCGCTATTTTGCGCGAAAGCAGCCCTTGTCCAATTGGTGGAACCGGCAATCAGAGCTTGATCGTCGATGAGAACAAATTTATGATGCAAGAGAGGGATTCCTTGGCTGAACCGCACTTGAACCCCTGCCTTTTGCAAGGCCGCGGCCGCATTGGCGGAAGCGCCAAGACCGGAATGCATATCGAGAACGACTTGGACGGCCACCCCTCTCTTATGCGCTAAAATCAGCTCGTCGATGAGACTCGGCAAAGTCAAGGTAAACAGAGCCGCGCGAATGGAATGGCGCGCCCCTCGCAAAGCTTTTTTGAGCGCGTAGAGAGATTGCCCTTTCGGATCCGGCAGCGTCCATAAATCGACGATCTGCCCACCTACCGATGTGCGCAAGTGGCCAAAAGAAAAAGGAGCTTTTTGCTTGAGAAAGGAGGCGATTTTTTTGTTCCGAAATCCAATGACTAAATTGTCATGCATCCGCAGCGATTGCAAAGTCATATTCGCCGATCCCAAAAGAACCATTTCTTCATCGAGGATGAGGATTTTTTGATGCATCAGCCCCCCCTTCTGCACAGGATGGACGACACATTCCCTCAGAAGATGGGAAACGTTTGGAGATCCCTTGGCGTCATAATAGATGGTAACGGGAACCTCCTCCTCCGCTTTCTGCTGCAGAGCTTGGAGAATAGCGGAGTCGCTGAGGCCGAACATCACGAGATGCACAGATTGGTTCGCATTGCGGATGGCTTCCAAAAAAACTAAAGAAAGATCTTGTTGGCACTGGTTGGAGTAAAGTTTGGGGGGATCGCCTAAGACGGGCAGCTTGGGGTTAAGGGAGTGCCACACAAACCAAATTGCAAATCCGAGAATGAGAATAAAAAATAGCAACAAACGGCTTTTAGGCCTTTGCTCGCGACGGGTCAGACAAATACTCCATTATTTTTTGACCGAGGCCAAATTTGGCAAACAATCAAAAATGTCCAAAATGACTCAACGAGGTATGGGAAATTTTTTTCGAGCTTACCCACCCTCAAAGAATCAATCCAATGCATTGGGGGTGGAAAGAAAAAATTTAGATTTTTTTCCCTTGCTCTCTTATCTGACGCAAAACAGGGGCAATCCCTTTTTTGTCGATCGTACGTAGAGCTGCTGCAGAAAGTCTGAGGCGGACGAAACGGTTCTCTTCAGGAACCCAAAGTCGTTTTTCAACGAGATTGGGAATGAAGCGACGATTTGTGCAACCGGTGATTTTCAATCCGATCCCTTTCTTTTTCTTTGCAATTCCGCGCAGGGTATATTTGCGTCCGGAGGTTGGTTTTCTTCCAGTGAGAATGCAGCTTCTAGGCATAAATTCGTTCCTTGTAAAGGCAGAAAGATATCACGGCAGGGGATTATTTTGCAAGAGGGATTCCTCCTCTTGCAAAATATAAAATTTTATCCCGAGGCGGGAAACCCCGCCCTTAAGGGCGGGGTTTTTCAAAAACGGGTTGGGAGGGG
>CAZZLR010000198.1:0-2440 GCA_964655045.1 uncultured bacterium
CAATAGCCTTTTTCTTGGGTCAAGGGGCGCGCTCCTTCGCCGTCCGCATCGCAAATCCAAATTTCGGAGGTCCAGCTCAACCCTTCTTGTTCTTGATTTTTTTCTCTTTGGGCATAGAGGATTCTCAAAGAGGCGATCCCCTCGGAGCCAAAAAGATCTTTTTGCAAAAAATCTGCCAAGCGGTGCATGGTTTTTCGGTCGGCAGCAAGAGATCGGCTCAAGGGGAGGGGCGGATAAGTTTTAGCCGATTGTTTTGCAATGTCGAACGCCGTTACGGAGATGCGGTTATCGGAGCCGTCGATGGCAAGGAGAAAAGAGACGTTTTGCCGGTTCCAGAGATCGGTTTTGAATTTTTTTTTCAGAGCGTCCCAATGCAGCGTTTCTTCTAATTCGGGGCGCAAAGGAAGGATGGCGGCAAATCCACCTATGGTGAGGTCGCGCTCTAAAATAGAACGCAGTTCGTCAAAATAGCGCCAGTCGGCTTCTTCGGGATCGGTATGCACTCTGCTGAGATAGAGTGTTTTTTCTTGGCGCTGCGTGGGCAGGAGAATTTCAAAATGATCTGCGCCGAAAGCAGAGGCCATGGCAAAGAGGCTAAGAATCTTCACAGTTGCGGAAAGTAATGGTAAATTGCACTTGTTTGTCATAAAGCTCAAAGTCATTAAAGCATGGAAAGGAAAGTTCCTGCAATCTCTTTTGGAGAAATGCGCTATTTTTTTCGCTTTGTGCATTGAGAATCTCGCATGCGGCAAGGATGCCTGTCGCAAGAAACTGCAGGCGGACTGTAACGGCGCCTTGTTCGGGGAGAGTTAAATTTTTTTGCAAAATTTGGACGATGGCGGCTTCGTAAGAAGAGGGGGATATTGTTTTTTCCTGTTCTACGGTAAGGATTTGGGGAAGATCGATCGAGAACTTTTTCTGTGGCGCATCGAGGAGGAGCGCATCGAGCGCCTTGATGTTTTTTTCTAAAATTTCTCGAGGGGTCGGCTCGTTGGCATGGGTATCGGCTTTGGCAGGAGTTGCGGCGGAGGGATGGGTTTTGGGCGTAGGCTGAGATTTTTTTTCTATTTTTGTCGTATTTATCGAGGAGGAAGGGGTAGAGGGCTTGGAAGCGGTTTTGATCGTTTCTTTTTTAGGGGGCTGTACCCATACGGTATGCAGGGAGATCGGTTTTTTATGGGGCTTTTTTTTTTGTAAAGAGGGGGAAGCGAAAAAAAGGGAGAGCAAAAGAAGATGGGCGAAGCAAGCATAAAGAGCGGCTTTTAGGGAAAGGGACATGTGTTAGCCTCCTTGAGGCTTGAGGACGATATCGAGCGTTTCAAAACCGCATGCTTCGCAACTATTCTTTACTTTTTGATACGTTTCGAAGTGGGAGCGGGCGTCGGGAATGATTTGGGGAATCGCGTTGGGAAACTGGGTTTTTGCATGGAGGAGGGTTTTTTCCAAAGCGCTGAAAGGGATTTCTTTTCCTTGAAACCAAAGAGTATTGTCGGCGCGAAGGGTGATGGAGATGGGATGATTTTGGGAGGCCGGCTTGCTGTGAGCCTCTCCGCTTGGAGCCAACGCAATAGAATCAATTTCAAGGAGAGGCGCCATCAGCATGAATGCGATGAGGACGATGAAGACCACATCGATGAGAGGGGTTAAGTTGAGGAGGGAATCTTCTTCCGAGCCTCTATTTGAGAGAAGGCTGTGCTGTTTGCGCATGGGGAGATTGTTGATAGTGGATTTCTAGAGATTGTAAAAGGGTTTGCGCAAAATTTTCCATGTCGAGGAGGGCGTTGCGCAAAGCATTTTTGAGATAGCTATTTCCGATGAGAGCCGGAATTGCGACGACAAGGCCAATGACGGTAGTCGCCAAAGCCAAGGCAATGCCTGAGAGCATGGAAGAGCTGTTTACCGCGGCGAGCCCTTTTTGATGAATCTGGGCGAATGTGAGTAAAATACCCCAAACGGTTCCGAGAAGACCCAAGAAGGGGGCCAAGGTAATGATCGTCGGCAAAAGGAAAAGGTTTTTTTCCAGAATTTTTGCTTGGTGCGCAATGGCAAGATCGATCTGCGCTCCGATGAGTTCAAGATCTTTGGCATGTAAATAGGGGGAGTTCGCAGGAGCATAAACAAGATTTTTATCGAGACGCAACAGGGCGCTTTGTTTAGCGCGCTTATAAATTTCAAAAAAGGGATGGGGGATTTCACTTTTTTGAGAAAGGATTGGTTTTGCAAAGCGTAGTCCCAGGGGATCTTTTTCAGAAAAAAGAGAGGAGAACTCGATGGAGAGTTTGTGCATTTGCCAAAAGATCCATCCTTTGTGGATGAGGATCCACCAAGATACGGCTGAGAGGAAAAAGAGAGCGCAAAAAATCGCTTTTCCGAGGCCGTCGGATTCAGCATAGGCGCAAACAAAAGGGTTGGCAAGTAGCATAGTATTGATCACGGTACG
>CAZZLR010000199.1:0-2437 GCA_964655045.1 uncultured bacterium
GGCAGATGCGCGCTTCGGTATCCGTCAAAGAAAGAGAGAGCTGTGCTCAAACAGGGAATAGGAATCCCTAAAAGGGTTCCCTCCGCTACGACCTGTCTCCAGGCATTACTTCTTGAGGAAATCTCATCAATAAAGAAGGGTGCCAGTAAAAGACTTTTCAAATTGCTATCTTGAGCGTACGCTTCTTGGATCCGATTTAAAAATCGGCTTCGAATGATGCAGCCACCGCGCCACATCAGAGCAATCGCGCCCAGCTGCAATTTCCACCCATGTTCTTGCGAGGCCGCTTGCATCAACATAAACCCTTGCGCATAACTAATGATTTTTGCTGCATAGAGCGCTTGCGCCACCTGGTCCGCAAACTCCTTGGGAAGCGCTGCGAGCCCCCTTTTCGGCGCCTCATATTTTTGGCTCGCTAAGATCCGATCCTCTTTTAAAGCAGAAAGACAACGGGCGAAAACAGCTTCTCCGATCAAAGTCAAAGGTTGGCCGCGATCCAAAGCATCCACTCCGGTCCACTTACCGGTTCCTTTTTGTCCGGCAACATCCAAGATTTTTTCCAAAAGAGGCTGGCCGTCAGCATCCCGTTCATGAAAAATAGCCGCTGTGATTTCAATCAAGTAGCTATGAAGCGCTCCCGCGTTCCACTGCGAAAAGATTTGATGAAGATCGGGATATGTAAAACGAGCCCCCTGCCGTAGAAGCTGATAGGCTTCGCAGATCAGCTGCATATCTCCGTATTCAATACCATTGTGCACCATTTTCACATAATGTCCCGCGCCCCCTTCCCCCACCCAATCGCAGCAAGGCGTACCATCTTCCGCGCGTGCGGCGATAGCCTGTAAAATGGGTTTCACATGCGGCCAGGCTTCAATATTACCCCCGGGCATAATCGAGGGACCATGACGCGCCCCTTCCTCCCCTCCGGAGACCCCCGCTCCCACGAATAAAATTCCCTGTGAGCGGAGCCGTTCATAACGACGCTGCGTATCGGGAAAGTGGCTATTGCCTCCGTCGATGATCATGTCCCCCTTTTCTAAAAAGGGGAGAAGCCCCTCGATCAACGCATCCACGGAGGCCCCTGCTTTGACCATCAGCATCACGCGACGCGGCCTCTTTAAAGAAGAGACTAAAGATTTCAAGTCATATGAGCCGCCAATCTTTTTCCCCAGAGCGGGTCCTTGCAAAAATTCGTGGGTCACGGAAGCCGTCCGGTTCCATACCTGAACGGAAAATCCGTGGTCCGCCATATTCAAAACCAAATTTTGCCCCATCACGGCAAGGCCAATAAATCCAATGTCTGCCTGCATCACGCCAATCCTTTTAGATTGAGAATAATCGATCCGATCCTTTAAAGTGAAGACCCGGACTTAGCAAAGTGAAGTTCTGTCAGTGTTCTCGTAGCTCAGGGGATAGAGCGGTCGCCTCCTAAGCGACAGGTCGCCGGTTCGACTCCGGCCGAGGACGCATTCTGCGCAAGCCAAGCATGCAGAGGATCCATATAACGCGCCCACTCCTTTTTCTGCGCCGCTGCCTCCTGTAGATCGGTACGGGCGACATAGTTGCCGAAATCAATTTCAACCGCCTCTGTTTCAAAAAAACCAAAGTTGCGCCATAAACTGGGATCTCGATTGCCGATTCCTTTTGCAATCCGTTTTTCCAAAAGAGAAGAAATTTGTTCCACCCTTTCCTGCAATCGGTGTTCACGGACCGCGATCCGCAGAGTTTCCATCAAAGGCTCCGCCTTTTTCTGCAGCGCGAATCGATAGCGGTCCAGGGGCAAAACCAGAGACCTTCCCAAAGGATCTCTGACTTGCAGGCATGGAAACTCCCCTTCCGTAAGATTCAAGTGGAGGAATACAAGTCCAGTCTCTTCCGCCGCAAATCGGCCAGCCAGTACGCAGCTTGCAAATAATTGCATCACTTTTTCAAGATCTTGTTGTTTTGAAAATAAAAAACGGCGACTCCGGTCGAAACGAAATAATTTTAAGACATATTTTTTGTCCTCGCTCAAAAACACATAGCACTGCGACCCTTTGTCGAGATAACGAAATTTTTGAGACAAAATTTTATGAACCTCTTGCTTTGAGAAAAGAGAATCGACTTCCCATTGCGGGTCAAAACGGAGGCCCGCTACCTCCATCTTTTCCCGATGGAAACCGCAACTCAAACGCTTCATCCCCGCCGGAACCGCTAGACAGATCCCAATAAAAAAGACAAAAAGTATTCGATTCCACAACGACATTCTCTACCAACCCATCCCATTATACCCATACGACCTGAAAAATTGACCTCCAGGCTGCGCCAAATTTTCAAGTTATTTTGGTATAATACCAAAAGAAACAAATAAGTTCACCCCGAGGCAGGAAGTGAAAACCCAGACCTTAAGGGCTTGAAGTTACCCACATTTTTCTAGTACCCAGATCATGTCTAAAAG
>CAZZLR010000200.1:0-2411 GCA_964655045.1 uncultured bacterium
GGGGATATCTATTCCCATTTTGCCGAGCGTTTAGGGAAAATTTCTCAAGATTATAGTGCGATTCGGCAATTGAGCGAAGAGGAAAGCGACGGAGTTCTCGAGGGCGCCGCGCAGAAATTCGGGGCTTTGCCCCTGTACCTCTTCTCTGTCTTGAACGGGGTTGTCTTTCCGGAAACGGTGTTCGCGCGTCTGCGTTCCGCTGCGGAGGAAGAAGAGGCTCGGCTGTTGGAGCAAAAAGAGGAAGCGCGGGAGAGCCAAAGAAAAGTGCAGGCTGAGCAGGATTATCGGCGCGAGCTGGCTCGCTTGCAGGAAAAGTACGAAGGAAAGGTGTCGGGCGTGATGAAAAAATATGGGACGGATGTAGACGCTTTAAAAAAGCAAATCCGTTCTCTTCAAAAACAAGTGGAGGAGCTGAAGCGTGCTCCAGCGCCGTATGAAGACACCCTCCGCAGACTCTGAAAGGGATCTCCATTTTATGGGGGAAGCCCTAAAGGAGGCTCTGAAGGGGGAAAGGGAAGGCGAGGTTCCCATCGGCGCCGTTTTGGTCTATGAGGATCGCATCATAGCCCGTGGCCATAATCAGGTGGAGCTTCTTCAGGACGCTACCGCTCATGCGGAAATGGTGTGTATCACTGCGGGTGCTGCGGCCTTAGGGAATTGGAGACTGTCTAAGACGACTCTTTACTGCACCTTGGAGCCCTGTGCAATGTGCGCCGGCGCCCTTTTTGCCGCCCGCGTGCACCGAATTGTTTGGGGAGCGCCCGATGCGAGGGTAGGGGCGAATGGAAGCTGGGTTGATCTTTTTGCTCAAAAACATCCGATCCACTCTATAGAGGTGAGTTCGGGGGTTTTGGAAAGAGAATCGGCGCAGATGATGAAAGATTTTTTTCAGCGTGTAAGGACGCAAAAAAATGGAAAAAGAAATAGAGCTTCTGATCCAGGAAATGATTGAAGGGCAGAAAAAACTGGTTTTAAAAGTCGCGCGCTGCGTAGTTCCTTGCGCGACAGAGGATGATGTATTGCAGCCCTATGATTTTCCCGAATTGGAAAATCATCCCATCTTTCGCTATGAGGAGGGGGTCTTGCACGGTTTTCAAGCGATGCAGGCGGCCCTATTTCAAGCAGGAGTTCGATCGCAGAATTCACCTCTTCTTTAATTTTTGAGAAATTTTTTGCATTTTCTCTTTTTCGTCGCGGCTCAAAGCTTCTTCTCCGTGTAGCGAAATTTTTGCAAGCATTGCATCCATGAATTGGTCATCGTTCAGTACGGGCTCGCCCGAATGAATGTCGTAAACCTTCACCCGGGAAGCTTTGCTTCGGGAGAAACGTTTGAGTGTCTCTGCGAGTTTTAGTACGATGGTTTCAAAAGGTTCTAGAAACGGGATCAGACTTCTTGTTTTCCCACACAGCAAAGCGAAGAGATAGCCAAAAACGGAGGCGCCGAAGCAGGCGCAGAAAGTCACCCACCGGAAAGCAGCCGCCTCCATGAGGAGGTTGACTCCGATCAACAGAAAAAGGAGATTTCTCGTCCTCAAGGGGAGTGCGAAAAATAAAAATAGATGGGACCTTGGATTTAAAATCGCCCAAACAACTAAAAACGCGTAGGCGGCAGGAGCAGCTCCGCTTAACACCCCTGTGGAGAAAAAGCTCATTGCCCCCCAGGCGGAGAGCGCCGCGACAAAGCCCGGGCCGAGGTACAAGGCTATCAGGGAGCTTGCGCTGAGTTGCACGGCGAGGGATGTGCCAAAAATCCATATGAGGCCGAGGTCTAGGATCATAGAAAAAAGTCCGGAAGGGAAGGGATACGCAAAGAGATAGGTGATTGTTTGCCACAGTTGGAAATGCTCCATTCCTTCTCTCGATAAGAATAAAAATGAACCGAACCAGGGCGCCGCGGCCGTCCCCAGCGCCGTGAGGAGAAAAATTTTTTTCATCCAGGGGGGGATCTTGGGAAGACGAAGAGGAGACATAGGGATTGATTCCTTTGGGCAGTTGACGGACGAAACGGATCCGGCCTTGGGGTGAACGCCCGTCTTGCATTTCGAAACCTAATGATGGATACGGCTATAAAAAATAGCAATCTTTTTGAGAAATTCCGTCTTGTCTTGTCCTAAATCTTCTCCTTTCTGTATACTTTTCATATCTCGAATATGCTGGTTTCCTGATTCCAGGGTAGCGGTGCTATCGTAAAAAATCTTTCGTTTTTTGAACTTTAACCCCTAGGGAGCATCGGTTTTCCGCGATGTTATTTTGATGAAAGAAAAAATCCACCCCCCGTACCAAGAAGTTTTGTTTGTAGATTCTTCAACTGGTGCAAAATTTTTAATCGGCACGACTCTGCAACCTAAAGAAACAGAACTCTTTCAAGGCAAAGAGTATCCTCTTTTCCGCGTGTCTACTTCCTCTGCTTC
>CAZZLR010000201.1:0-2410 GCA_964655045.1 uncultured bacterium
CCGAAGGGATTGCAGATAGCCATGCCTGAGCATGAGGTGAGGAAAGGGAAAGAAGACGGATTTTGTCTGACGTGCTGAGGCTGTCGAGGAGAGAATCATGAATAGAAGTATGAGCGGCTACAGCGAAATGTTGTTGGGACAGGTCGAACTTTTTAGATGCCAGTAACTCATCCACATTTTTAACATGATCCACTTCACAGGCAGAAGCTAAAGCACGAGCGACAGAAAGGGAAAAGCTTTGCAAAATGATCCAAGCTTCCGAAGCCTCTCCCGAGGCACAAGTTGTCTTAGATCGAATTTTGCAGCTCATGATGGAATTGGATGATGTTTCGTAGCCGCTGGCTTTGCGCCTCTTTCTTTCTTGGCGCTCTTTTCGGTAAAGGGATCATTCTCCGCTTTTTTTTTCTTTGCGTTCAGGTGTACTGTTTCTTTAGTTCCGGATCTATTTTATCCTGTTGTTCCTTAGATTGGCATCAAGGATGTCTTCTGATTTCCCGGCCTTCGCTGCATCGCGGTTCTTTTCTCGGTTCCGCGGAAGAAATCCGATGTTCGCTTCGATCCCGCCATTTAGAAATTGTGCGTCCTAAGCTTGCCCTAGAGGCCGTTGAAATATGGATGCGCTCGGAAAACACTTCTGAAACATTTTGGACGGTTTCGGTGCAAGAAGGCTCTTTGCAAGGGGAAAAAGCGTGGGAAGGAGCTTTGTTCTTCTATGAGCCGATGCAAGAAGAGGATGCGCATGGCGGAAGATCGGCATTCGGACGTTTCCTCTTGAAAAAGGATCAAAGAGTTTTGTTGGAAATCACGGCCTCCGGAGACCGCGGCGGTTCTGTCGCATGGAATGCCGATCTTCATCAGTTTCCCGGAGAATTCCTTCAGCGATGGATCGATCTTCGAGGGGTTTTCAACGGGCGATGTTCTCTTGTTTCCCTTGGCCGCGCAGCGCAAAGCGGATCGCTCTTCCTGACGTTCTCCGAAGCCGGCTACGCCGATTGCGTCGATGGCGCAAAAGGCTCTCTGGAGTGGCGCGGTTCATTCCGCAATCCTTTGGACGACGGGCGCGCCCGTTTGGTTCTTGAAAAAGGACGCCTCGGCCAAGAGCAAGGAAGCATTGACGCGCTGCAAGGGGACTTTAGCTTCACCGCGCGTGTCGGGGCGCAATGGCAATGCAGCGGAGTAGCCGGTGTGCAAGATCGCGCCATTCCTTTAGTTTGGACGGGAAAAGCTTTCTTTTCTTCCCTTCGCGCTCCTTGGATTGAATCGGAAGTGCGCTCGCAAGAGGCTTCCTTCCATATACAAGGGAGCAAGGAAGGGGAGAAGTATTGTGGACGATGGGAGGCGCGGCGGATCGGCCCTCTTGAAGGGCTTGCGCTCCGTTCGCTCGCTGCGGTATTCGGCAAAAAATGGGATTCGTTTGATGTGGATCAAGGCCGCCTTGACGCGCAAGGAGAAGTGTGGTTGCAAGATCTCCAAACATATGACTGGAGCGTTACGGCGCATTTATCCGATTTTTCCGGCCGCAAGGGGGGCTGCGCCATGGCCTTTTCTTCTTTGCAAGCGGCTTTTTCCTCGGAAGAGCGTGGCATGTTTTCCCTTTCCGATGTTTCCTTGAGCGCACAGGAGGCGTCTCGGTTTCCTCTACAGGTGGAACACTTGCATATTACGGGAGAGATTGTTCAGGATCGTCTGGAAAATGTTTCATTTCGGGGCGTTGTAGACGGGTCTCCTTTGGAGGGCGCTTTTTCTGGTTCTCGGGAACAATTTACGCTTGCCGGCTTTTTTCAGGGAGCCTCGATTGACCTCAGCGGGCAATGTGGAGAACATTGGCTGTTTCAGGCGCAGGGAGAACTGGCTCCCGGCATCCGGTTTTTTTGTCCCTTGCTTGCTTGGCAGGATTCTTCCTTTTGCTTCGATGTAAGGATAGGGGGGGATTTACTGGAGTTGGCTCGGTTCTATGGGACGATGTCAGAGGGAGTATGCCGCCTCGACCCCGGCCGCAGTCGAATCCTCGATTCTTGCATTGAGATCGGAGAGGGCCTCTGGGATCAAAAAGGTTTTTTTTCTGCGCATGGGAAGACCCGTATTTCCTGGAATTCTTTTTTAGCGGCCTTGCCTTCATGGGTCCTCGAAAAAGAAGCGCCTCTTTTATTGCCGATGGAGGGAAGCGCGTTGCTCGATGTTTCCTTTGATCGAGAGAATGGGGTCAAGCTCTTCGTGCAGGGAGAAACGCTTCTTTTTGAAAAAGAACCGCTCGCTTTGGAAGCTGCGATCGTGAAACAGGAGGAGGGGTGGCGTATTGCTCCTATTTCCGTTGGAGGATGGACGCTTTGCGGACTGTTGCATCGAGAAGAGAGAACGATTGCATTGCGGGAAGCTGTTCTGGCCGGGCATGGCTTAGAGATGTTTTGCG
>CAZZLR010000202.1:0-2348 GCA_964655045.1 uncultured bacterium
AGCAACGAAGATATTGCTAAGGTCGAGCGCATTCCCAAAAAATTTGATCTGCTTTCGATGCGAGTATAAGTATCTGAGCAATAATGTTCAATCTGAGATTGAGACGATTTGCAACCCCTCTCCTAAGGAAAGGGGTTGCAAGAAAATATTTGCATCTCTATATCATTCGTAGTCTCGATTGCTCATATCGGAGAGGGGAATCAAAGAGCGTTGTTGCTGCGCCAACTCTTTGGGTTGTTTGGGTGCAACCTGTTAGGTTGTTTGGGGATAGCGATGGGGAAATTCAGCCAGGCTCATAGATTCTTCTTATATTTTTGTTGTATCGCTCCCCTTTTTTCCGAGCATGATTCGGCTGCCGATCGGTTATTCAAGGATCTTGAGACGGTCGAACGGTTGAACCGCAGCTCTCGATATTCTCTCCCTTTGCTGATAAACTATCAATTTCAAGGGGGCTATTTCACAATGCCTTCTGCGCGCACCTATAAATCGGGGGTTTTGGGCGCCGGATATGCTTATGTTTCTCCCTACAATCTCTGGAGCTTGGCGTTTAATTTCTTCGATCACATAGAAACTACGGGCAACTATTGGGTTTATCGCAATTTCTTAGAAGGGAATTTTGGTCATTTAGGTTTTGGGGATTATGCCGAGCGCGCTGCAAACGTGAAATTGATTCTTTTGCGCAAGGAGGATGGATTTCCTATTCTTCCTGATTTTGCGGTGGGGTGGAATGATTTTTTCGGCAGCCGGAGATTTCAATCTTTTTATTGCGTAGCGACAAAAGAATTCTTGAGCGCCTCTCTTGAGGCGAGTTTCGGATGGGGCAGAGGCAGGATTCATGGATTTTATGGAGCTTTGGCTTGGACCCCTTGGCATGGCGCAGAAAATGCATTGCAAGGGTTGACTTTGGCTGCCGAGTACGATGCAAACAATTATCAGAATCATTGCTGTGAGCATCCTAAAGGGAGGAAGGTCAAGTCGAGAATCAATCTTGGCGCGCAATGGGATCTTTGGAATTTTCTCCGTTTTTCGGGGAGTACGATTCGGGGAACGGATTGGGCGGGAAGTATCGGCGCTTACTATGATCTGGGTGCGTCTAAGGGGTTTTTCCCAAAAATTTTTGACCGCCCCATTTACTCCGCTCCGATCGATACGGAGGCTTTGGGGGTGCATCGATCGCGTCTGGAAATGGCGCAGGAGCTTGCTTTTGCCATGCAGGAACAGGGATTTGATTTATATCATTTGTTTTTGCAGCCGGGCGCTGAAGATAGACTTTGGATGAAGGTCGTGAACGTTCGATATTGGAAAGAGGCGGAGGTGCGCAGGCGGATAGAATATGTGCTTGCCTCTCTTCTTCCTTCGAATTTAAAAGAAGTCTCGGTTGTCATGGAAGCAGAAGGGGTTTCGGAGCACGAATATCGATTCCGGAGGAAAGATCTTGCGCGCTATCAGGAAGGAAAGATGGGGGAGGGAGAGTTCCAAATTATTTCCCCTTTGAGGGAAGCCTCGCAAACGCCGAGCGTGTATGACGCAGCGCTTCTTTATAGAAAAAAAAAACAGATCTGGATGTTGACCTTCCGTCCTTGGACGCGCACTTTCTTTGGCAGCTCCACGGGAAAATTCAAGTATGAGGTGGGATTTTCTCTAGGTCCGGAAGGATATCTTTTCGATCAGATCTATTATTCGATTTACGGGAGCTATACCGTTTTTTCGAGCATGCAGAACATCAAGACGATCGATACTTTAAATCCTTCGAGAATCATCAATGTGCGTACGGACAGTTTGAATTATAATCAGGCCAGCTCCTTTCACATCGATCAAGCATTTTTACAAAAAAGCATCAATTGGGGCAGCGGCTGGTTTTCCCGTCTTGGCGTCGGTTATTTTGAAACGGCTTATGCAGGAATTGCGTTGGAAAACTTGTATTATCCAGTTAATTTTAATTGGGCTATTGGGTTTGAAGCGGCGACCCTTTTAAAACGGGAATATTTTGGGATGGGATTCCAAAAGGTGAGAAAATTAACATCGGAAGGACTAAAATATTTCCCTTACACGGGACTGCAATATTTCGTTGATTTCTATTATCAATATCTTCCTTTCAATCTTGATTTTAAAATAAGCGCCGGGCAATTTTTAGCCCGCGACAAGGGGATTCGGCTGGAAGGCGCCAGGACCTTTCAAAGCGGGCTGCGATTCGGACTTTGGTATACTTGGACCAATGCGAACGATGTAGTGAATTACGAACGTTATTATGACAAGGGATTTTCGATTACGATGCCGTTGGATCTTTTCATGAATCAGACAAGCCGTACCCGCATCGGCTACTCCATGTCGGCTTGGCTGCGCGATTG
>CAZZLR010000203.1:0-2340 GCA_964655045.1 uncultured bacterium
TACCTTAGGACCGTTATAGTTACGGCCGCCATTCACCGGGGCTTAAATTCAATGCTTTGCTCTTGCGAGCTGACATCTCCTTTTGACCTTTCGGCATTGGGCAGGTATCACACCCTATACGTCTTCTTAGACGAATTAGCAGAGTGCTGTGTTTTTGTTAAACAGTCGCCTGGGCCATTTCACTGCGGCTCAGAAAGGCTCTCGCTGTTCACGATCACCTTTCCGAGCGCCTCTTCTCCCGAAGTTACGAGGCTAATTTGCAGAGTTCCTTAACGTGAGTTCTCTCGCGCGCCTGAGTATATTCTACCCACCCACCTGTGTCGGTTTTGGTACGGTCGCCATCAGCGACTAGAGGTTATTTCTTGAAAGTATCGCGCCACATCATCGGTTCCCTTACGTTCCCCTTGTCAACTCCCCAGCTTTCCGTCAGCGGATTTTCCTACTGACCAGCCGCAAAGCCGAACGGACATCCAATAGTCCGCATGCTTAACTTACTCCGTCACCCCATTGTCATTGCTTTAGGCGGCACAGGAATATTTAACCTGTTTCCCATCGCTTACGTGTTTCCACCTCGGCTTAGGGGCCGGCTAACCCAGGGAAGACGAACTTTACCCTGGAAACCTTAGGTTTTCGGCGAGGAGGATTTTCACCTCCTTTATCGTTTACTTATGCCATGCATATTCACTAGTATGCGCTCCAGCACTCCTTTCGGTATACCTTCTCTGCACATACTACGCTCTCCTACCGCTCACACCCGCGTCTTATTGCTAAGACTAACAAGTGCGAACCCGTGATTTCGGCTCTAGTTTTGAGTCCCGGATATTATCGGCGCATAGTCTCTCGATTGGTGAGCTGTTACGCACTCTTTAAATGATGGCTGCCTCTAAGCCAACATCCCAACTGTCTTTGAGACTTCACTTCCTTACTCACTTAGCATAGAATTTGGGGCCTTAATCGACGATCTGGGCTGTTCCCCTTTTGACTATGAAGCTTAGCCCCCACAGTCTATTTCCCGGCTTTTTCTCTAGTATTCGGAGTTTGATTCCCGTTGGTAGGCCGGTAGGCCCCCGCGGAGATTCAGTGCTCTACCCCCAGAGAAATTGATGCCAAGACTAACCCTAAAGTTATTTCGGAGAGAACAAGATATCTCCAAGTTTGATTGGCCTTTCACCCCTATCCACAGCTCATCCGAAACTTTTTCAACAGTTACCGGTTCGGTCCTCCACAGAGTCTTACCTCTGCTTCAACCTGGCCATGGATAGATCACTTGGTTTCGTGTCTAGACCTTATGACTTCTTCGCGCTATTCACGCTCGCTTTCGCTACGGCTCCGCAACGGTGTTGCTTAACCTTGCCATAAAACCTAACTCGCTGGCTCATCATGCAAAAGGCACGCCGTCAGCCATTCCCCCAAAGGGGGCATAGGCCTCCGACCGTTTGTAAGCTGCTGGTTTCAGGTTCTATTTCACTCCTCTAGCAGAGGTTCTTTTCACCTTTCCTTCGCAGTACTGGTTTACTATCGGTTATCAACGAGTATTTAGCCTTGGAGGGCGGGCCCCCCTGATTCAGACCGGGTTTCACGTGTCCGGCCCTACTTAGGTACCAATCTCGCTGCTTCTTCTTTTCGCGTACGGGACTATCACCCTGTATCGTTCCACTTTCCAGTGGATTCCGCTAAGATTCCGCAACTTTTACGACTGGCCCTGCAACCCCGAGAAATAAATTTCTCGGTTTAGGCTCTTCCCGTTTCGCTCGCCGCTACTCAGGGAATCTCTGACTTAATTTCTTTTCCTCCGCTTACTGAGATGTTTCACTTCAGCGGGTCTCGCTTCCAAAACCTATGAATTCAGTTCTGGATACCGGATGTTTAGTCCGGTGGGTTTCCCCATTCGGATACTTTCGGGTCAAAGCCTTTATCCGGCTCACCGAAAATTTTCGCAGGTTAACGCGTCCTTCTTCGCCTGTTGATACCAAGGCATCCACCAGCAGCCCTTACTAACTTAACGAATATATTTCATCGGATCCCCTTCTCTTGATGCAATCGCAATCCGGAAATCTTCTGTCGCCTTCTTCAAGCGCCGATTCAAATAAATGAATTGGCTAAAATTGTTCTATCAATGATTTTTGATGCCTGTAATTCAATCTGTCAAAATAACACGCTTTGCTCTCAGGCAAAACGAAAAACTTATACGACTGTGCGGCCACCAAGACTTGAACTTGGGACCTCGACATTATCAGTGTCGCGCTCTAACCACTGAGCTATGACCGCACAAATGGAGACTAGGAGACTCGAACTCCTGACCCTCTGAATGCAAATCAGATGCTCTACCAACTGAGCTAA
>CAZZLR010000204.1:0-2338 GCA_964655045.1 uncultured bacterium
TCTATGCAGTTTCACGCAACGGGCCTCCATTTTTTAGAGAAGGGGATTTTGTTCGGCTCCCTGAAAAGAGAAAAGGAGTTTGAAAATCCACAGCTCCTTTCATGGATGTTTGCTTCTTTTGAAGCAGAAAAAGAAACGGTCTTCCGCTATAAACAGGAACGCCATTTCTATTTTGCCTCCTTGAAAAACGCTTTAAGCGGAGCTATTTATATTCATGCGATTGTCAAAGCCTGCGAAAAGGATGGAAAAAATATTGACATATGCCTTGCACGTACGGATTGGCTATTGGATTGGATCGCATTGTGCAACCGGCAAAGCGCCCCTTTATTTGTTCTTGAAGGCGTCGCCGTCGATCTCTATTCCCATCATGAGCGCCATCGTCTTTTTGAAAGCGGAGGACAAAAAACGATCCGATTATTCGCTCCCTCCTTTATATCGATTGCAGATCAGCAAACACTGATGCAATGGAGCGAACCTTTCCCGGCCGTTTCCGACCCATCGCTTTTGTCTGACGCCATTTTATTGCAAAAAGCCTATTTTTACGATGGCCACCTCTCTCCTTGCTCTTTTTTGAAGGACTTGATTGCGATCGCTGAAAATCGCATTAGCGCACATAGTTCTGCTTTGAATATATTCCGATTAATGGGAAAGGCGGCTTTGCACAATGAACCTGCGCTCCCTTTTACAGAAGAGTGGGTGGATGAGTCTGCATTCCATGAAAAAAAAGACTGGCTTGCTATTGCATTCGACTTAGGACGTCTTCTTCAGGAATCTGATTGGCGGGAAGGATTTAAAAAATTAAATCAAGTCATTGCCGTAGAACATCGAGCGAATGAATTTATAGGACATTGGCTCCAAAGAGAGCTGCGCCATCGAAACGATCTAATTTTACAGCAAAAAGAAAAAGAGACCCTCCGCCGGTTTTCTCTAGGAGAAATCTCTTTTTCTCAATTGCTGGCATTGATGCAAAAGGAGATTCTTTTATGACAAAAATTGGAGAAGGGAAAAATCCGATCCCCGAGCCTACGGCAGCATCCTATCAAGCCGATTTAGAAAAAAGTTCCCAAAAATTCTTAAAGGCTCTCAATCAGTATCACCGCTCCCAAAGCAGCGCGGAACAAGAACGGCTGAGAGGGATTATGGATCAGCAAATGGGACTGATCCAAGCAGCCCTCGACGAATTGAAAAAGAAGGGATTGCATAAAGAAGGTTCGCTTGTTGCAAAAGATTATGCAGACTATAAAGATGAAGAAACAACCGAAAACTTTATCTGTCTTCGCAACGATTTAGAAACGTTGCGCGAACACAATAGCAATTAAAATTTCGCGGCAATGCAGGAAATTTCGATGAGGCTGTCTAAGGGAAGCCGTGCTACCTGCATGAGTTGTCTTGCCGGTTTGATCGGATGGGGGAAGGCTGTTGCATAGATTGCATTGACTATGTGAAAATCATTGAGGTCTTTGACATAGACTTCCATTTTGACCACGTTCTCGAACCCAAGGGAATCTGCTTTGAGGATCGCTTGGATATTCGCAAGAACCTGCTTCGTTTGCCCCTCGATTGTAGTCTCGCTGATTTTCCCCGTGGCAGGGTCAATGGGGATCTGCCCTGATATGAACAGAAAAGAATCAAAACTCACTGCCTGAGAGTAAGGTCCGATCGCTTTGGGCGCTGCTAGCGTCTCAATTTGCCGCAACATGAAAACCAACCTTGCTTATGGAGAATGATTGAGAAAGGAAAACGCTTTGTCGTAATCGGGCTCTTGAGCGATCTCCGGGACAAGTTCTGCATAGAGAACGCGGTCTTGTTCATCTAGAACCAAAAGGGAACGGGCAAGAAGTCCCGCGAGGGGGCTGTCTTCGATGAGAATTCCCAGTGTTTTACCAAATTCTTTATCGCGCATCATGGAAAGGGTCAAAACATTATGCACATGCTGCGTCTCGCAAAACCGCTTTTGCGCAAAGGGAAGGTCTGCGGAGACGATAAGAAAAATCACATCGGGATGTTTTTTGGCAAATGTATTGCACCGAGCGGTCATCTTGCTGCACACGCCCGTATCAAGGCTGGGAACAGTTCCCAAGAGTTTTTTCTTCCCGCGGAACTCATATAGACAACGATCTTTAAGATCTGCGTCGACTAAGCAAAAATCTTGGAGTTTGCTATGCACTGTCGGAAGATTTCCGCAGGTATTGATAGGAACTCCTTTCAAGGAAAGATGCGCCATAAACGTTCATTATCTTTGATCCTTTATTTTGATGCAATTTTTTTGTCGAAAATAGGTTCAGGCTTCCCGTTCTTGCTATGGAATAGACCCAAACCACTGTTCAATTTGTTTGGG
>CAZZLR010000205.1:0-2328 GCA_964655045.1 uncultured bacterium
ATTGTGAGCTTCTTCGTGTTGAGGCGAATGCCCGCTTCTTTCAAACACTCTACAAGTGAAATCCTTGAACTTTTCCCTAAAAGGATCCCAGGAATTTGGAGGGGCAACGATGAAATCGTATCTTCCAAGAGCTAGGAAAACGGGTTTATTGAAGGCTTCCAATCCTTTTGTGATATCTAAATCCCTGAGGGCGACTCCGTAAAGGTAATCAAAGAGAGGCATATTTGGAAGAATTCCTTCCCATAATTTGGAAGAATCAAAATTGAAATCATACCAAGCCTGGGGGTCTCGACGAACGTACCATGCTACAAAGCGCTCTGGAGGAGGGAGCTTTCCTAGCTCTTCGTCGGGGAGATCGTGAATTCTTTTGGCGTTAGCCTCTTTTCTTTCAGGCCAGACCGATTCTTCCCAATTCCTCGATGCTGCTTCATGCATGGCTTGGCTCAAATTGGGCGATGCTCCAATCATAACGAGATGCGATACGGCATGCGGGTATTTTTTAGCATATTCCAATGCGAGAAGCGCATGTGCTGAATGACCGATGAGAATGCAACTTTTGATTTGTAGAGCATTTCGGATCGTTTCAATGTCATCAAGCAGAGTATCAAAAGATGCCGGTTGCTTATTATGCTTCTCTTGTTCGGCAAATCCGCGCCAGTCTACGAATACCATACGAAACTGGGAGCAAAGCTCTTTTGAAAAACTGCGTGGGTAATAGAGGGCGCTGCCGATGACAAGAGCCGTAGGACCTTGTCCTTCGATATGCGCTTGGAACTTAAATCCATCGATCTCTATAAATTTTTGCTCCGGCATATGCTTTACCATCAAAAAGTGCTTTACGTTTTTTTCTTCTCCGCAATCTCGATAAAAGGTCGCAACAGTGGTAAATCCACCTTGTTCGTAGACATGCTTTGCTCTTGGATTCGATTCAGCAGGATCGATCAGGAATGTATCAATAGATGGGTCAACGTTTTCCTGGATGAATCTTGTAAAAGCGTGAAGGGTAGGTCCTCCGAGACCTTTCCCTAAGAATTTTCGATTCCCTATCATAAAATCGATACTGAATGTTCTACCCGTTTTGGAAAGATGAGTTTTCCAAAGATCTGAGAGATCTGATTGATCAGGCAACACCTCCGATGTCATAACGAGGCAATATGGTTCGTCATCAATGGTCCCGATCCAATAATCGAACATGCCGTTCCAATATGGAGAAGGCTCCAAGCGGCCCTTCATGAAGATAAGAATATCTCGACTGTGCTCAGGGCTATTGTCCCAAAATTCCTGAACGTGAGGCTCTGCTAACCATTCCAAAACATTCTGGCTATAGCGCAATGTGGCCTTTTGAAATTTAATCGAAAGGTTAGGCTGAGTCACGTTTTTCTCCCCTCTATGATGCTTATCGGAGGGCAATAGGCATAGGTTGGTTTGGAACATTTCACATGTACACTCTGAGTAGATAGGAAACTGGTGTATTCCTTGCCGCGCTGGATGTCAGCGATTGCAAATTTACCGCCTGGTTTTAAGACGCGAAGCATTTCTAAGAGAGCTTTTTCTCTCTGCTCCTTGTCTTTGATATTATGCAGGCATAAGCTTGAAACAACGGCATCGAAAGAGCCATCTGAAAAAGGAAGAGAACAAACATCCCCATTTTGAATGGAAACTCTGGTTTTGACCCCTTCTCGATCTGCATTTTGTAGAGCTGTGTCCATGGAGTTGCCTGATTGATCTTTGGTAGACCATAAATCGATACCATGAGCCATCCCTTGAGGAAGATATTGTGCGATTTTACAAAGCAACAGTCCCCTTCCGCAGCCCAGATCAAGGATTTGCTCATCTCCCTTTAGTTCGAGATTCTGAATCATGTTGAGAGCAATGCGTGGTTTTGTGATTTTGATTCCATAGAGCATCCAGCAACCAGTCATCAGCAGTGCGAGGGAGGTGGGGAAGGTGTAAAGGAAAACAATCCAAAACCATACAGCATTTTGAATGAGAAATGAAAATCCAGCGAGCGCAGCTAAAATCAAAGAAAACAAAAACAGGTTTCTGACCACATTAGGAGCATCGATTCCGTAATCAGGCTTCATAGGGCGTCACCTTCTCGCAGTTGCTCTGAATTTTCTTGAGAGTCTTGAGGAATAAGGCTTTTTCTTCGTCAGGGATATCTTCGAAGGCGAGACGCTCAGTCAGCTCGTGGATGCTCCAAATTTTGGCGATGGCTTCTCTTCCTTGATGAGAAAGAGATAAGGTGCCATGGGTATCTACGATTAGGTTTTGATCGATCAATGATTGTAGATTCACAGACGCTTCCGAGAGAATTCCTGCATCTTT
>CAZZLR010000206.1:0-2312 GCA_964655045.1 uncultured bacterium
TAAGCGTTATTAAAACAATCAAACGATTAACCAGAGATGGGTACCTTGTCGAAGGTTCTTCTCCCTTTATTTCTCTTTCAAAGCAAGGAGAGGAACTGGCTTGTTTTTCTAAAAAAAAACATCTTGTGTTATCTGATTTCTTGCGCAGAATTGGTGTATCGGAGGGGACTGTAGCGACTGACGTAGAAGGCATCGAACATTATATTAGCCTTGAAACTCTTCAAGCGATAGAATCTCACATGAAAAAAATGAGCTGTTAGGGAAATTGGATGAAAAAAGAAGCGCCCCATGCAAAAGAAACGGAAATGATTATTCTTGGTTCTATGTTAACAAGTCAAGAAGCATTCCGGTTAGGTTCCCATCAACTTTCTAAGGATGATTTTTATTCTCCGGAACACCAAATTATTTACGAGAATCTGAAAGAAACTTTTATTGCAGGAAGACCGGCTGATATTCATCTTGTGGCAGAATCTTTAAAAAAACATAGAAACCTTCAGTCTATTGGAGGAGTCGCTTATCTCACAATGTTGGCCCAGTACGCGGGGACTTCCGCCTATATTGAAGAGTATATAGAGGAGGTGAAAGCAAAATCCGTTTTACGGAAAATGCTAGCTCTTGCACAGGATATGGCGAAATCGGCCATGGAAGATTCCGGCGATGGCTCCGCTCTGTTGCATCGTTATAAAGAAGAAGTGGAGAATCTTGCTTCTCAGAGAACGAGAAATCTTCCCATTCCTCTTATGGAGGCGCGTATAGAGAAGATGGAAGAAAAATTGAAGTTTCTGCGCGGAAAAAAATATCTAGGACTTTGTCAAAAAACAATTCCTGAAATTGATGAAAAATTTCTAGGTCTGAGAAATCTAATAGTTCTTGCTGCCGCTCCGAACGTGGGAAAAACGGCTCTCACCAATCAATTTGCAATAGACATACTTAAATACAATTCCGATGCATGTGTGGTCTATTTTTCATTAGAAATGACAGAAGAAGATTTATTGATTAGAATGTTATGTAATCAATCAGGACTTGATTACAAAACAATTGTTTTGGGTAGTGGAAAAACAACTAGCGGGTTGATGCGAGAGGCTTTTTTTAGCGCGGAAGAAATGGAATCGATTGTTCGAGCAGAAAGGTCGTTAAAAGACATGCAGGCGCGTCTTCAAATCATAGATCGAAAAATGTGTCCTTTTCTTACGGCAGAGCTTGCGATCGCACATATCGAGGCTGTGAAGCGGAAAACAAAATGTCCGAGATGTTTTGTCGTGATTGATTATCTTCAGGTTTGGCCCCTCAGTCAACAGGCAACATTTTTCAATGATAATGAAATTGATAAATGGCGGATTGGCGAAGCGATGAAAATCCGCAACGCTTTAAATGGAGATCCGGTTCTGGTTATTTCAGAAGCAAGAAAACCGCAAGGGGAAAATAAGTGGGGCGGGGATTTATCAGATGTAATGGGAGCGGCCCGCATGACTTATTCTCCTGATGCAGTGCTTTTATTTAGTCCTCTCGATTATAAGGGAATTGCAGAAGCTTGGGCAACAAAAGGAAAGATTCAAAGTTTTCCAAGACGGAAAGGGATTTCGCAACAGATTCCTTCGGATGAGGATATGGATCATCTTTTTTCATATCTTGAAGAACAAGGAATTTCTCTTTGCCGTCTTGATATGCCCAAGGGAAGGGATGGAACGCAGAAGTTTTCTTTAATTCTGGAGTTTCATTATAGAAAAAATATTTTTAGACAGGCTAACTTCTCCACATTGATTGCATCGGCAAAAAAACACACGAGGAAATCATTATGATTCAGGAACGATCGCAGGAAAAACCCATGATGACAAGAGATCTCAATGGAAATTGCCAATATATCTTTTCTGCGGAACACGTGAAGACGTGGGAAGAGAAGGAAGTAATGCCCAAAGAACTAGCGAATTATTTTTTCGAAAAGTTGAAAAGAACTCACGAGGAACATCTTAAGGCTCAAGAATTTAAGAAGACGCATCCTCAAGCTTCCCAAGAGACTCTTGGCGTTTTTTTGAATGCGCAAAAAATAAAAGAATCTTCTCAAGATGCCGAGATGTCTGCGAAATTTCATGATTTTCTTTCAAATCACTGGAATCATCTTCTATCGAATTTAGAGGATAAAAACTCAAAAGATGCAATATTTGAGAATATTGAGAACGATGATCGAATTGGAATTGTTAGGTTAATTACGGACTCAATCTATCATTTAAACAAATTAATGTTGGCATCTTCTTTAGAAAGACTCTATGAAAATATTTATGAAGCAAAAAGTGAAATTAAGAACTCAAAAGGGG
>CAZZLR010000207.1:0-2303 GCA_964655045.1 uncultured bacterium
GGAATGGCCCATTATTCAGCAGCTTGCTCAAAAGGACAAAAATCCATTAAAATCCTCCTCCGTCTGTGGAAAGATGGCTGAGCGGCTGAAGGCACGTCCCTGCTAAGGACGCATACCCCCTTAAAGGGGTATCGAGGGTTCAAATCCCTCTCTTTCCGATTTTTTTTCAACCAATCTTTGTTTCCGCGTTGATAGCTTCTAAAACCTCGGCGACGGAAAGCGTTTCCAAACAATCGCTTCTTTTGCTTCCTCCGCAGCCATCGAGCCCGCAGGGGCGGCAGCTCATATTTTTTGCCACGATCCGCGCTTTTGGGTTGCGCCAGACACCCCAAGAAAGATCGGAGGTAGGACCGAACAGGGCGACCACCCTTTTTTGCAAGGCGTTTGCGATATGAAATACGAGAGAATCCACGCAAATGAGGATCTGAGAACGTTCGATGAGAGCTCCCAGCTCATGCAACGAAAGCATACCGGCAAGGTTCAGAACGTCTAAGCCCGCCGTGATGCGCTGCACGCTATTGATTTCCTCTGCGGAGGGACCGGAAGAAAAAAGGAGCCGCTGTCCCTGCGCCAGCAAAGTTTGCGCGAGGACGCGCATTTTTTCTTCGGGCCAGCATTTAAACCGCCAGCGCGAGGAGGGATGAATGAGAAGGAACGGATCTTTCCCCGCCAAGGAATCGATCCGCGCTTTGGCAGGAGGGAAAAGGGGGAAAAACAAAGCGCGCTCCTCGGGAGGAGGAAAAAGGCCGATGCGACGCAAGGCGTCCAGATTTCTTTCGACGGCATGCCGCGGCGGCGAAGGACTTTTTACCGTGTGGGTCAAGGCTTTGGCCTGCCAAAATCCCTTCGGACGAAACCCAACCCGAACTTTCGCTCTGGAGGCCAACATAGCAAGCACCCCCCGATCCCCTTCCGTTAAATTGATGGCAAGATCATAGTTTTCCTTCCGCACCTTCCAAAGAAGCGCCGCCTCCCGCCGCATCCTGGCTGCCAAGGATAATTTTTTCCATTCAGGATCGATACAAAAAATTTGAAACACATCGGAGCGTCCTTCCAAAAGGGGCGCTGCTTCCCGATAGACACAAGCATCGATCTGCGCATCGGGGAAGAAATAATGCAGGGAACGAAACACCGCCCCCGCCAGCAAAACATCTCCCAGATGACGCATCTTGATAACTAAAATTTTCCTTACGTTTCCTAAATCCGGATAATCCCCATAAGACTTCATGTTCCTCCGCAACCGTCATTTTTGGACAAGGTTATACCGAAAACCCCATTTTTTTATCTTTTCGGCAGAACTTTCTCGATATTTATTTTCCCTTTGAGATACAATCCCTATGCATTGAAACCTTTTGGAGTGATAATCTCATGGCATCAACAACCACACATAGCTTAGAACAAACCCTTTCCATCATTAAACCTGACGCTGTGAGTCAGAATATGATTGGAAACATCATTGAATATTTTGAAAGGGAGGGTTTAAGCGTAGCGGCCGCAAAAATGCTGCATCTCAGTGAAGCGCAAGCCAAATCCTTTTATGCCATTCATAAAGATCGTTCTTTTTTTCAGGAACTCGTCGATTTTATGATTTCGGGGCCTGTATTTGTCATGGTTCTGGAGGGGGAAAATGCCGTAGCCCGCAATCGAGAGATCATGGGAGCGACCGATCCTGCAAAAGCGGCGGCGGGAACTATCCGCGCCGATTTCGCCACAAGCATTGACAGGAACGCCGTCCACGGTTCAGACAGTCTCGATACGGCCAAAGTAGAAATCGCGACCTTCTTCAAGCCGAACGAAATCTTTCAAAGAGCCGAGTAGAAGAGAGCCTATCCCGTTCATTGCAAATAATCCGCACCTTCTCCTATGTTGCGGATTATATGCAGACGCCTGCCTCAGTAGTCACTGTCATCTTAGCGGGAGGAAAGGGGACGCGCTTGCATCCTTTGACAGCCCACCACGCCAAGCCTGCGGTATCCTATGGGGGGCGCTATAAGCTGATTGATATCCCCATCTCCAATGCCATCCACTCTCATCTACGGCGGATTTTTGTAATTACCCAATACCTAGCCGAGGAGTTGCAGCAGCATATTTCTAGAACCTATCATTTTGATTCATTCCAACCCGGATCGATCGAAGTCTTAACGCCTCGGGAAAACGAAAGGCGGGAAAAAATTTTTTTCGAAGGGACGGCGGATGCAGTGCGACAAAATCTCCCCATTCTTTTGCAATCGGAGCCCGAGTACGTGCTCATACTGGCGGGCGATCAGTTATATAATATTGATTTTCAGAGTCTCATTGCTTTT
>CAZZLR010000208.1:0-2291 GCA_964655045.1 uncultured bacterium
GCGATGAGATAGGCCTGATTGACTGCCTCCGTGAGGAGATCGATGAGCTTTTCCGTTTCTCCCGAGCGCGTTTTAAATTTTTTTCCGTCCGCTCCTAAAACCAAACCGAATCCTACGTGATCCACCTGTGTTTTCTGCGGATCCAGCCATCCAATTTTTTCCGCTGCGGCAAAAATCATTTGAAAATGGAGCGATTGCCCAAGATCCGTCACATAGATAATCCGTTCTGCTTTCTCTGTGAAAATGCGATGACGGATTGCCGCAAGATCCGTCGTATCATAGTTGTATCCGCCATCCGATTTTTGAATCATCAGCGGAAGGGGGTCTCCTTCGCGATTTTTAAACCCTTCGAGATAGACGCATTTTGCTCCATTGGAAATCGTTTCAAGTCCTTTTTGCGCAAACTCCCTCTCGACCTCTGCAAGCATGGGGTTGTAGAACGATTCTCCTCTTTCCGTGATCTGGATGCCGAGTAAATCGTAGATTTCTTGAAAAGCTCTTCGCGATACGGCGCAAATCATTTCCCAAAAAGCCAAGGAAGAAAGGTTTCCCCCTTGTAAAGCGACAACCTCCTGCTGCGCCCTTTTTTTGAAGGAAGCTTCTTCATCAAATTTTTTTTTCGCCGCCCGATACCATGCCATCAGCTGATCGATGCTCGGTTCTCCCGGTTCCCGCACCTCCTCTTTGATGAAGGCAATCAACATGCCAAATTGGGTACCCCAATCGCCAATATGATTGAGGCGGATTACATCTTGTTCTAAAAATTCGAACACGCGAGCCAAGCAGTCGCCGATGATCGTCGAACGAATATGCCCTACATGCAGCTCCTTTGCGACGTTGGGAGAAGAAAATTCGACAATGACCCGCTGCCTTTTGGGAGGCGATTCGGCGCCAAGAAGGGGATGAAACAACTGCTTGGCGAGCTCTTGGGAAAGAAAGCGGGGAGAGAAGGTGAAATTGATAAAGCCGGGGCCCGCGATCGCAATTTGAGAAAAAGGGGCAGGATCGATGTGATCGATCATTTTTTGAGCGATCAGGCGAGGACTTTGTTGCAGCTTCTTCGCAAGACTCAAGGCACTATTGCACTGATAATGGCCAAAATTTTCCTGTGCGCAGGGGGCGATGTCGGCGTGCGCTTCGAAAAGCGGCAAATTAAAGGCGGAAGCAATCGCTTGCCCAACGGTTTGTTCGAGGAAGGAAAGAAGAGTTTGCATAGAATGATTCGGGTTATCGCGGAGCCTGGAATACGGGCGCAGCGGTTCTTTTGCCAATACCGGCTTTGAGTCGATGATTGGAAAGCGCAAGCGCCGCTGCGTGGGTTGAAATTTGCTCTTTTTCAGCAATTGCGTAAATTTCTAATAGGGAATCGTAGATGCGATGGGTCTGTTCCCGCGGCTTTTGAGGATGATATCCTCCCTCTTCCAGTTCCGCTGAGACGTTGAGCAACCCTCCCGCATTGATCACAAAATCGGGCGCATAGAGAATGTTTCTCTGCATTAAGGCATTGCCATCGCTCTCTTTGAGCAGCTGGTTGTTGGCGGCTCCGGCAACCGCGCGGCAGCGGAGCTTGGGAATGCTCTGTTCATTGAGAATCCCTCCTAGAGCGCATGGGGCGAGAATATCGCATTCTTCTTGCAAAATGCGGTCGGCTGCCCTGGCTTTGGCTCCGTATTGCCGGGAAAAGCGCTCCGTTTTTTCTTCGTCAATGTCGGCGACGATTAAACGGGCGCCCGCCCAGAATAAGAAATCCGCCAGACACGCGCCTACGCTGCCCAATCCCTGGATCGCGATCGTTTTCCCCATTAAAGAATCTGAGCCGAACAGTTTATAGGCAACGGATTGAATCCCGCGAAAGGTTCCCCAGGCTGTAAAAGGACTAGGATTTCCACTGGCTTTGTCATGAGAAAGGCCGACGACATAAGGAGTCGATCGCCGAACGATGTCGACATCGGAGATCGAACAGCCAACGTCCTCTGCGCAGATATAATTGCCTTTCAAAGTATCCACGGCTGCCCCGAAAGCGCGGAGAAGCGTTTCTGTTTTTTGCGTTTTCGGATCGGCGATAATGACGCTTTTACCTCCGCCGAATCCGACTCCGGCAATCGAAGATTTATGGGTCATTCCCGAAGAAAGGCGCAATACGTCTTCTAAAGCCGCATCAAAAGACGCATAAGGTTGAATCCGAATTCCTCCCAGGGCAGGCCCAAGGGACAAATTATGTAAGGAAATAATCGCTGACAGTCCCGCTTGCTTTTCCGAAATTTTTAAAATTTTTTCATAACCGGGGATTG
>CAZZLR010000209.1:0-2274 GCA_964655045.1 uncultured bacterium
TAGAAGCAAACAACTTTTGCCTAAAAAGTTGTCCAGCCAATTGGGTCCACCTCAGATGCTTTCCGTGTCTCTACAGATAATAAGCCGTTATGCGACACGTTTATGCCCTCCGTGAAAAATTTACATCAGGCGACGCTGGACGAGATCAAACAGTGGTTTATAACGAATTCTTTGCAATACAAGGATCAAGAAGACAAGCTCCATACCTTGAATTGGTGGAGCGTAGTCTCTGTGAGGTTTGTGAATCATGAGTTTCAGATAGGGGGAAAGCAGGTAGAAGCCTCTTCCGTTGAAATCAAGATCTCTAAGGGTGCGTTGGCTTTACTCCGCGCCTACTATGCGGCCAAAGGACAGGAGTGCGCCATATATACGCAGAATAGAGAGCCGTTCGAACCATTACAGGAAGAGCAGTCCTGTTTACCCATAGTGGATGGAAACGCACTGTTGCGCGGCAAAATACTACAGAGGCTGAAGCGGTTTTTTTCCGAACAAATCACGGATCAGGAACAAAATCAGAAAGAAAAAATCTCTGCGATCCAAGACGCCTATCATTTAATCAACAATAACGTCGAGCTCCTTTTTTGGATCGATAGCAACAAGCGGATTACGGATATCGAAATGGAAGGGGACAGCAATATGAACGTGCATAACGTTGTGCCGACTCCGGAAATCATGCCGTCCAAGGAGTATATGGAGTGGCAAGAGAGGAAGAGGGTTAGGGACGATCTGCACAAGGAGAAAGTCGAGCCCAGTGAGAACCATGTCATTTTCAACGGCTTGAAAAATTTTGGCCATGCTCTTCTCTTTAATTGTTTGAAGCCTCAAGTGCCTCCTGAAAGAACTGCAGAGATGGAAGTGATCGTTGACGGGGATGAGAGGAAAGATGCAACCCTCATGGAGAATCGCCCAAATAGTTTTCTTGCCAAAATCCAAGATATAGGACGCCGGATCGTTCAGTTTTGGATCGATTTGTTTTATGGCATTCACCAGTGGTTTCGAAGACTTTGTAGTACGCCATGATGAAAAGCTCCCCTTCGTTTGTATGGAGCGAGGGGGCTTGAGAAAGAGACGAGTTTTTGATTGAGTACGTTTAAACTCTATAGCCCTGAAAGACCTGCCTTTTTCGATCGCGCCATGGAAAAATATTGTCCTGAACTTCTCGCAAGGGACGAGTTTGAACCTCCCCATGGATAAATCCAGGGGAAGGTTCAAATCAGCTTTTTCTCTTATGTTACGAATGGAGGGGTGTGTATGTTAATATCTTTCTCTGAATAGGAGGTGGTTGATGAGAAGGGGAGCTGTCTCTTACTTTTTTTGCTGAGAGAGGATCTCATAGAGGACTTTACTCCATCTTTGCTCAACATCTCGCCCAACGACTAGATCGTCGATAATTCCCTGGTTATATAGATCGATAAAGCGGATGAAATCAGAAACTCGATGTTTCCATTGCTCTTTGCCATCAACAAAGACGATATGGTAGACTCTGGACCCATGCTTTCCCTCATACTCCCGCAGCTCTCTTCCCACTAACAAGCACTCATAGACGGCGTCGCTCATTTTGCTTCCGCCTTTTGTCTTACCCCAATATTCCTTGATTTCCCAAACTACAAATGGGTTAACCAAGCAGGGAATAGCCCCATCTAAATTTCTAGCCGTTACATACAGATCCCTGTCTTTGAACCAGACGCATCGATGCTGAGGGTCAATGTCTATGTTGAACCCAAACTTCGCTGCAATTTCCGAACTAATTTGAGTGACTGCAGCGACGAGTGATTGAGAGGATTGATGGTGTTCTTGGCTTCTGGTTGCTGTTTTTTCTACTTTGACGCCAAGCTTTTCGCAGAAGCTCAATGCCTCTGCCTCGGTTCTGAAGCAAGATTTAAGAGCCTCGTATTGCTTTTCAGAATCAATGAGATATTTGAAGAAGAGATCGATCGTTTCCTTTTTTAAGGGGACAGAGCCATCGATCTCGCATTTTTTAGAACCCTGCTCTGTAACGATGGCGGCTAAAGAAGACTTCTCTTTTAAATGATCGAGCCAAAATTCCCTCAGCTTTTTTTCATTCTTACCTATGGAACGAAAATACCTTACGACATCCCATAGCTCATGCTGCCAACCAAAATCCTGGTAGTCAGAAACGTTTTTTGGTTCTTTGCTTTTAGTCGGTGACTTTTTCACTATATCGATATCTTATAATTTGTGATGAGTAGTTCTACTACATTTCTGTTCTGAGAGTCTAAATTGATCTCCCGTCTCGTCGAAACCTGATGCATT
>CAZZLR010000210.1:0-2267 GCA_964655045.1 uncultured bacterium
CAGTTGCGGTGCTGTGCGAAATGGCGACCCGAAGAACCGGCTTCCCCATATCTTGAATCTTACCTTCCCCAGATTGCCCGGAGCGCCCCTTGTGGGAGATTTGTCGCAAAGGGGCGTCTGTGTTTCAAAAATGGAGATCCAGATGTCTTGCTCACAATGGGTGGAACGGTTCTCCATTCCCGGAATGGGATGGGTCTTGTTTGAAAAACCGTTCGATTTTATTGATGCTCGAGCAGGGGTTGGGGGATCAGATTCAATTTCTTCGATACGCCTCTTTTCTGAAAGAGCGGGGAGGCAGGGTGATTGCAGCGTGCCACAAAAAGTTAGCCGCTCTTTTTCGATCCTGTCCTTGGGTAGATCATGTGCTTGTTCAGGAAGATCCTATGCCTGATTTCGATGTAGGTCTTTTATCAATGCAGATTTTTTCTGTCCTAGAGACTACAAAGGATTCGATTCCCGCGCAAATTCCCTATCTTTTTCCGGATCCGACTTTAGTAGAACAATGGAGGGAAAAACTGTCCCATCTTCGCGGCAAAAAGGTTGGGATTGCATGGCAAGGGAATGTAGATCCTACGATTGATCCATGGAGATCTGTGTCTCTCGCTTTGTTTTTTCCTTTTATAAATATAGAGAATATTCATCTTGTGAGTCTTCAGGTAGGGGAAGAAGCTGTGCGCGTCAGAACTGTCGATGGCATTTTGAATTTAGGGGAACAATTCAATCCAGACTCTTTATCGGATGCCGCAGCCGTATTGCAAAGTTTGGATTTAGTCATTACGATTGATTCCGCTATGGCTCATTTAGCAGGCGCCCTGGGCATTCCTGTATGGGTTGCTTTGCAATATAGCGCAGATTGGCGTTGGTTTTTAGAGACGGATGAGAGTCCCTGGTATCCTACGATGAGGCTGTTTCGACAAAAAGAGACGCACAACTGGGAAGATGTTTTTGCCAGAATGTATTTGGCTTTGCGTGCATTTGCAATAGAAGATCCACGCAGAGAGATTGCCGAAAATCCTCACGTCATATAATATACAAATTTTTAATGTTATATTATTTGTTTCTTTTGGTATTAAATAACCCTGCGAATGCAAATGCAAATATTCTGCTTCCTTCTGTGCAAGGAGGAACTGGAGTATCCTCGCCGACGATTCATGGGGTATTAATCGCTCAAGGGAGCAGTGCCTTTTCTTCCTTGGTTTTAACAGCCGGACAGATTTTGATTGGCACGACTTCCAGCGATCCTTCCGGAGCCACGCTGACCCAGGGGTCGGGGATTACGATCACCTCGGTTTCTGGATCGATTACGATTACGAACGCGACTCTTCCTAGCGGCGGTTATTTGCCTGTAGATGTGACGGGAACAAGTCAATCTATTGCAGCAGGGAATGCATATGTTGCAGTGTGATCAAGTAGGGTGTCGGGAAGGGCAGGAGAGCGTTGCACCTAGGACGTAAAATTGCTATTTATTCATTCTTATGGTTACTATTACCCTAGTAATGCAGCCATAAGGATGGATATGAAAAGGGATTTGGAGAAATATTTAATTGAGTGGAAAAGTTCTTCTCGCCGTTATCCTCTATTGCTTCGAGGCGCTAGGCAGGTTGGGAAGACATATCTCATTGAGCAGTTGGGAAAACATTTTGATACATTTGAAATGGTGAATTTCGAGTCTCAGCCTGAGGCCATGGCCTGTTTTGAGACATTGAAAGCGCAAGAAATCATTCAAAAGTTAGAGCTTTTGACTAAAAGACCGATTCGCTCTGGAAAAACTCTTCTTTTTTTAGATGAGATTCAGGCATGTCCTAAGGCGATTTCTGCTTTGCGTTATTTTAAGGAAAATATGCCCGATCTGCATGTGGTCGGAGCGGGCTCTCTTTTGGAATTCGCTTTGATTCAGGGGAAATTTTCGTTTCCTGTAGGTCGTGTACAGTTTGTTTATTTAAAGCCCCTGTCGTTTAAAGAATTTTCTTCTAACTTAGGCGCAGACCGTGAAGAAATCGAATGTTCTACGCTAGAGAATCCCCTGAGTGAGACATCTCATCTTGCGTGGATACAAAGAACCAAAGAATACTTTCTTGTTGGGGGAATGCCGGCTGTTGTGAATGAATTTTCTCTTACAAAATCTTTTTTAGACACTGTACGCATTCAAGATCTTCTTTTGGCGACATATCGTGCTGATTTTAATAAATACGCAACAGAGGCGGAGCAGAAATATTTAAGGTTGGTTTTTGACAGTATTTCTCGCCAAATTGGAAAGCAATTTCAGT
>CAZZLR010000211.1:0-2264 GCA_964655045.1 uncultured bacterium
CTTTGCGACCGAGACGTCATCAGAACTCCATGGCCCGCGTGGCTTCACCGCTTGTGTTTTACACGAATCGCAAAAAAAAGAGCCGCGAAAATTTCCTCCGATTACGCGCGGATCGGGGGACGTTCCCCGATTTTTTTTGATACGGAAGCTATGAGGGAGGCTCTTCTGAAACACTTGGCTGCGCCCGTTCTGAGTTTTCATCGTTATCTGCCCGCTACGCATGAAGCGTCGATTGCAGCGATTGAATCTTGCGCGGCGCAAACAATTTGCGTGATTCCGCTTTTTCCTCAATTTTGTTCTGCGACTACAGGGAGTGTTGCCCGGTTTCTCGATACGCGGCTCTCTTTGCCGGCTCGGCATAAATTGCGTTGGATTCGCTCATATCCAGACCATCCAGCTTTCCTTGCCGCATGGCGGCAAAAGATAGGAACCTTTTTGAAGGAACAGCATTTGAGTGAAAAAGAGACAATCCTTTTGTTCAGCGCCCATGGCATTCCTAAAAAATGGATTGAAGAAGGAGATTCCTACGAACAGGAGTGCCGCCGCTCCTTTTGCAAAATAAAAGAAGCGTTTCCCGATGCGCTGGGCGTTTTGGCTTATCAATCAAAATTTGGCAGGGGAGAATGGCTGAGCCCTTCGACGGAAGAGGTATGTGCAGCGATCGAGCCGCAGCGCCTTCAGCGCAGTGCCGTGGTCGTGGTTCCCGTTACCTTTACTTCGGATCATATTGAGACCCTTTTTGAAATTGAAGAACTCTATCTCCCTCTGCTCAGAAAACGCTCCATCCGGGCGCATCGGTGCCCTGCTCTGAATCTGGATTCCGAATGGATTGCTTCCTTGGCTTCAATAGCTCGGGAAGAAGATTTTGTATCTACGGAGTCTTTATACAAACGTGGAAAATAATACCAAAAGAAACAAATAATGTCATGATTTATAGATGAGAAGGTATTGCTCGGCTGCTTTGTTCCAGCTCCAGTCTTTGCGCATGGCGTTTCTGATGAGAGTTTCGATTGCGGCAGGATGAGTGTGAAAGAGATCAAAGGCTTCTCGAAGAGCGTGCGCGACGGCCGATCTTGTGAAATCGGAAAAAAGAAATCCGTTGGCAGAAGAAATTGTGTCTTTGAGTCCTCCTGTTGCTCGGGCGACGGGGATCGTGCCATAGCGCATTGCAATCATTTGCGATAACCCGCAAGGCTCATAGAGAGAGGGGATCACGAGAAAATCAAGACTTGCATAGATTTGATGCGCCAATTCTTCCCTGTATTCCAGACATATAAGGAGGCGGGAATGATGCGCCGTGTGTTGTTGGAGCGCCTCAAAGCGCTGTCTGATCTCTGGAGAAGAAGGGGTTCCTAGCAAGAGAAAAGAGCCTTCGGTCCTGAGGGTCTCCTGGATCGCTTCCTCAATCAATTCCAGTCCTTTTTGATGAGCAAGACGCGTGACCGCCCCCACCCAGGGACGCCCGGCAGGGTCGAGAGAATGTTTTGTTTTCAAGAAAGAGCGTACCTGTTCTTTGGCTTGGCGAATTTGTAGAGGAGAATCGGAAGCGTTGTAGGAGACGGGAAGAAAAGGGTCTTGCCCCGGATTCCATAAGTCTTGGTCGAGCCCGTTGAGGATGCCAAAAATCTTTTTTTTGTTTTGCAAGAATAGGGATTCCAATCCATATCCTGCTTCCCGAGTCAAAATTTCCCTTGCGTATTCGGGGGATACGGCGACGACCGCGTCGGAATAAAGAATGCCTCCTTTGAGGAGGTTGATGAGGGTTGGATATTCGGGGCGCGGATCTTGCAGCCCATCGGGGGTAAGATAGCGGTTTCCCTGAAGCCCGATCGCATCGAGATCCCAGCTGGCGCATAGTCCTTGGTAGGCTGCATTGTGCAGCGTCAGAACGATCCGGCCGATGGGGAGTTTGTATAGATCTTTTGCCAAGACGGCGGCAATGGCGACCGGCCAGTCGTGAAGATGCAGCACGTCGATCGCTTGGTTTCTGAGATGCAGGGTATGAAGGGCTGCTTTAGAAAAGTAGAGGAAGCGGGCGACATCGTCTTCGCAGCCATAAATCGTTTCTCTATGGAAGTATCCGGAAGGATGGCGCGCTTCGATGAAGCTTAGAGGGACTTCTTGAAACGTTCCTTGCCATAGGGCGTTGGCGTGGAAAGATCCCTTTTCCTCGCACTTGAAGTCGGGGATCGATAAATGCACCCGTTGTACTTGATTCATGGGAATGAGATCGTATTTCGGCAGGATCACTTCGACGGAATGCC
>CAZZLR010000212.1:0-2238 GCA_964655045.1 uncultured bacterium
CCCCGAGGCTTTGGCGCAGTCTAAACACAAACTTTTCGGGTTGTTTGGGTATACCCAAATAACCTGAAAAATTTCTCGCCGGCTTAGAACGTAGGCAAATTAAGGGTTCGTCGACTTGTCAAGTTGTTTGGGTATGGGATCGAAGCTGTTTGACAATCTTCTCTAGGAGTTCCGCCGCTCGCGCCACTTCCTCTTTCGTATTCATTCTGCTGAAGGAAAATCGCAGGGAGCTGCGTGCCGTTTTGCGATCGATTCCCATATTCAATAGAGTGCGCGACGGTTCCAGAGCCCCCGATGCGCAGGCAGAGCCTAAGGAAGCCGCGACGCCGGCTAGATCGAGTTGTAAAAGAAGAGTCTCCCCATCCACACCCAAAAAAGCAATGTTGGAGGTGCCGGCGATGCGGGGCCCTTTTCCGTGAATCGTCAAGTCGGGAATACTGCGAAGAAGTTCTTCTTCAAAAAAGAGGCGCAGACCTCGAATATGTTCTGTGAATTCTTTTTGTTTTCGGGAAAGGATTTCCAGAGCGCAGCCTAAGCCTGCAATGGCGGATAGATCTTCAGTTCCCGATCGCAGCTGCTGTTCTTGTCCGCCTCCGGTCATCTGCGCTTTTAAATCGAGATCGCGATGATATAAGAGAGCCGATCCTTTGGGCGCATGAAATTTATGTCCGCTGATGGCTAGAGCGGAAATCCCCGGATAGAGGGGGATGGGTTCTTTTCCTGCGCTGCCGACGGCGTCGAGAAGAAGGGGAATTTGGTGTCTTTGCGCCAGGGCGGCAACGGCTGCGGTATCTAATGCTACCCCCGTCTCGGAGTTGGCGGTAGAAAGGGCGATCGCCCGCGTATCGGGACGAATGGCCGCCTCAATGTCTTTGGGCGAGGGAGCGCCCCATAATCCAACGGGAACATAGGTCAGGCTCCATCCTTGTTCTGCGAGGGAGCGAATGGTTTCATACATGGCCGCATGTTCCACGGATGTCGTGATGATATGTCCCTTACAGGATAAGCCGCGGAGCATTAAGTTAATGCTTTCCGTTCCCGAAGAGGTGAAGGTGATCTCATGAGGCGCGCACTGGAAAAAGGAGGCGGCTCTTGCACGGGCGCCCGCCAGGCGCTGTTTTGCTTGCTTGCCAAACCAATGGATGCTCGACGGATTGCTTGGAGGTTGAGCCAACTCTTCAGCCATTGCGTTCAAGACAGTAGGATCGAGCGCCGTTGTGGCATTGTTGTCTAGGTAGATTCTTTGCATTGCGATTTTACCATCAAAAGTGTGATATTGTCCGTGCTGCCGCCTTGTTTTGCCGCTTCGATTAACCGAGCGCAAGCGTCTTCCAAATGCTCGCACGCATTGATGATCGCCTGCATATCCGCCGGCGCAACTGCGCCATGGAGTCCATCGGAAGATAAAAGATACACATCGCCTATTTCATGATCTGTGATAGAAATATCGGGCTTTACCCTAAGAGAAGGGCCTAGCGCTTTTGTAATAATATGTCTTTTGGAAGACAGATGATCGAAAGCGCAGCTTCGAAGATGTTCCGTGCGCATTCGTTGTTCTATCAGAGAGTGATCTTGCGTGAGACGCTCTAATTTTCTCTGGCGTATGCGATAGATGCGGCTGTCCCCGATATGGGCATAGGCAATGCAATCTTCTCGCCAAAACACGCAGCACAATGTTGTGCCCATCCCGGAAAACGCAGAGGAAGAGCGTCCCATGTCATAGATCTTGCGGTTGGCTTTCTGAATGGTACTGCGCAGAGCTAAAATCAGATCCGAGGAATTCTTTGTGTGTTGCAGCAAAGAAGCGGAAGCTGCCATGAAATCAATGGCCTCTTTCGCAGCCACCTCTCCGGCAAGCCGTCCTCCCATCCCATCGGCCAAGGCAAAAAAACCAATGTCCGGAAGAGCCGTCCAAACGTCTTCATTATTGGGTCTGTGCAATCCTATATCAGAAAGACCGAAGGCGCTCAGATGCATGACGCGATTCTCATCCAAAGAAATATAAATTGATTACATTGACTGCGTTAAAAGACGCGCGTAAACACAAGGAAGCGGCAAGAGAACGTTTCTTTTCATAGACAAATCCTAAAAAGAGGGCGAGGACAAAGAGAGAGCTAATAATGGAAAAGTTTGCCGCCCCCTGTTCCGGAGAATAGTGAAATAAGGAAAAACAGACCGCCGTCCCTATGATCGCCCATTGCACTCCGGCTTGCACTGGATCGCCCCGATGTTTGAGCA
>CAZZLR010000213.1:0-2204 GCA_964655045.1 uncultured bacterium
TGGATTCCTCCAAAAATCATCCGTAAGTCTTGTTTCAACGGATCTGTGCTTTTGTTGAAAAGATTTTTAGCCTGTTCTATTTCTCTTCTCAACTCTCTTGCTTGTTGGGTGTTTTTGCTCATAATCCGTTCCACTTTTTGAACGGCGCTAAAAATATAGTTTCTATACTCGGCGTTTATAGAAGCTGTATGGAGCGCTTCGTTTGTCTCCTTTTGCTCTTGAAGAAGAGAGTCTTTGTATTCCTCTTCTATCCGTTTTTGTTCTTTCAGACTGATGAGTTCTTTCTCGAGGCCGCAAGAGTCAATTTCGAGTTGCTTCAGTTTTCCTTCATTTTTTTTCTGTTTTTTGTGTTTCAAGTGAATTATCTTGTTCTTGATGTCGAGCAGTTGATTATCTTTGTCGTCGATTCTTTGTTGGCATTGATTTATTTTATTATCTTGTTCGTCTATTTCCAATTCAATTCTATCGATTCCTTTTTGGAGGAGTTCTCGATGTTCAGAAGGAGAAAACTGAATCGAATTGGACCGAAGTCCGCTGAGGAGTACGCGGGTGGATTGAATGGATTGGAGATGATCTTGTTGATGGGTGCGCTGCAGATGAGCCAATCCTTGTTTGGTGACTAAATTTTTTTCCAGAAGGGTGCCATGTTCTTCAATCTGCATTGTGATTTGATGGATTTTAGGCTTCAAAACCATTCCCCCCACGAAGTTGACCGATGCGGCCAGCACGGCGAGCTTATGGCTGAAAACGGAAGAGACGCAGTAGATTCCATTGCACACTTTTTGCAGACGCCGATATTGTCGACGGATGGAATTTTGTTTTTCCATCAGGCTTTTCAATTGTTTCCTTTGATCTTCTTCCAATTGATCGAGCCGGTTCCATTGCTGCTGTAAGTGATCTGCCAAGGTTTGTTGTCGATCGAGGTGATGGGTCAGAGTCTGCAAGGCTTCGCTATATTGCTGCGTTGTTTTTTCGATGTCTTCGATCAGGGATAAGCCTTGTTGGGGGTGGCGTGTCGTTTTCAGCTTCGTCAATAAGTTTCCATAGAAGAAGGGATCATACTGATGGCCGCATAGATCTTTCGCCGTTTGTTTCAATGAATCCAGTCGATGTCTGAGCGCTTTATCTTGTTTAGCTTCCAGCATCGCTTGATCCATGAGGGAGGAAAATGTCGATGCGAATTCTTTTGCCGCGCAAGAGAAGTCTTCGAGGAATTCTTTTGATTGGAGCGCTTTTTCCAACATTTCTTTTTTCGCTTTGAGATTGTCCCGAAGGGGTGTGAGATTTCCTGTATTCAGTTGATTTTCGAGATCTTGGGATAGATCGAATCCGGAATCGGAAAAAGTGGGTCTCGACGATGTTTTGGAAAGTGTTTCCCAGGTCTTGCCTTCGACATAAGGCTGAAAGTCTTTGAGGGAATGAGAGCCTTTTCCTAGAACTGTGAGTTTGCGCATTTCTTTTTCGGGATTTTTGCTAAGCGCTAAAGAATAAAGATTGAGGGCATCTCCTTGAGTCACGAGGTTGAGGCGTGTTTCTCCTTCGGAAGGAAGGTGGGGATTGAAAAAGACGCGTGCGATCTTGCTGGTTCGGAAGACGGCGGAGCCGGGGGCTGCGCCTCCGGAATGAGCTGTGATCAGCTCAATATTTTTTCCATATTGTTTTTGCCAAACCTCTATTTTTTGTTCAAAATGAGGTGTTGTGATTGGGGATACTCCTGAAAGATCACGAAAAATATTGATCGCCCAATTATGCCATTTGTGCGTCCCTCGAAAAGCTACGGAAAGCCTTCCTTGGTTCTCGGTTAAGATACATCTCCATCCTAGAGAAGAAGTCTCTTCGAGAACTTTGGCTCCCGGAAATCGATCTTGCAAAAATTGTTGCGTATTTTGCATTCCCTCCTCATAAGAGGCAAGGGCAATTGTCCAACAGTACTCAGGACTTTCCGATGGCGTGATGGGATTCATATAATCTCCAGAAATATAAGGAGAGAAAGCAGAGAAGGCCATAGAATCCCCTGAATGGGGCTCTGCTTTTTTCCTTTTTTGGTTTCGCACATTTTTTCTTCATTTATACCCAAACAAAGTTGTTTTGATATTAAGAGAGAACATTTTAAGCGAAGGATCAAAAAAGTCAAGAACAATACCCAAAGCACAGCAGCTCCCGTTCCGGAGGAATCTGCTGCACATTCAATCAATCATTTGCAA
>CAZZLR010000214.1:0-2199 GCA_964655045.1 uncultured bacterium
TCTAAGCTCACTCTTTTTATTCAGGCGCGATTTACGACTTGAGGATAATACAGGGCTTATTTTTGCATTAGAATCTTCGGAAGTTGTCATTACTGCCTTCATTTTTACTCCAGAACAAATCGAGAGAAATCCTTTTAGAAGCGATCACTGCTTGAAATTTATGATTGAGTCTCTCAAAGATCTCGAAAACCAGCTGAAGAAAAAAGGAGGCAAGCTCTTCTTTTTTAAGGGAAAGCCCGAAGAAGTTGTGAGACAATGTATCCGCGAACTCAACATCGAGGCGTTGATTGTCAATCGAGATTATACTCCCTACAGCCTACAAAGAGACAAAAAGCTCGAAAAAGCCTGCAAAACAGGTCGTATTCCACTGTATTCATTCGATGATGCTCTCCTTCATCCACCTGAAGAGACTTTGAAGAAAGATGGGACGCCTTACTCAATTTTTACACCTTATTTTCGCAACGCTTCAAAACGAAAAGTATTGCCTCCTGCGCAAAACAAAGGAACCAATTACTTCCGCGGATCAATCTCTTTTGCTAAAGATAAATCGGTCTTTCCAAAACTCACTGTAGAGAATAGATGGATCGGAGGAAGGACAGAAGCTCTTAAAATTCTCAAAAAGTTAGGTTCTTTTGAGAAATATGGAAGGGTCAAAGATTTTCCGGCAGAAGAATGCTCTACACATCTCTCCCCTTATCTGAAATTCACCGTCTGTTCCCCTCGGGAAGTGTATGCAGCTATCTGCCGTCATTTACATCCGCACCACGAACTGATACGAGCTCTCTACTGGCGAGACTTTTTCACCTCGATCGCATTGTTCTTTCCCCACGTCTTTAAAGGGGCTTTCCATCACAAATTTGATAAGCTCAAATGGTCTGATAATAAAAAAGCTTATCAACGATGGTGTGAAGGCTCTACCGGGTTTCCGATTGTTGACGCGGGAATGAGGGAGATGAATGAAACCGGCTTTATGCATAATCGCGTGCGAATGATTGCAGCCTCGTTTCTCATCAAAGACTTACATATCGATTGGAGATGGGGCGAAAAATATTTCGCACAAAGCTTGATTGATTACGACCCTGCTGTGAATAACGGAAATTGGCAATGGGTGGCGAGCACAGGAAGCGACGCACAACCTTATTTTCGTATTTTTAATCCTTGGAGCCAGCAAAAAAAATTCGATCCCGAATGTATCTATATTAAAAAATGGATTCCTGAACTTCGTGACTTCTCGTCTAAGGCGATTCATACCTGGTATGAGGAAAAGTACCGTGCCGGATACACAAAATATCCAGTTCCTATGACCCATCATGAACAGTCAACACAAGAAGCTCTTCACGCCTATCGATCGATCTGATCCATCCGTGCCGTATTCAGGAAGGCTCAATCTAGCCATTCATTTAGAACAGCCTTCCTCCGTTCGGGATTTTTATGGTTGGCTCTAACAGAACAACCTGCCCCTTGTCATCGGGCAACCCCAGAGTGAGTACTTCTGACATGAACTTGCCGATCTGTTTTGTCGGAAAATTGACTACGGCAATGATTTGCTTACCAATCAGCTCTTCCTTCCGATAACGTTGGGTAATCTGAGCCGAAGAACGCTTTATGCCGAGATCACCAAAATCAATCTCTAACTTATAGGCGGGTTTACGGGCTTCTGGATAGTCTTCTGCTCGCACTATCGTGCCGACCCGAATATCGACTTTGAGAAAATCGGCGTATTGAATTTGCTCTGATGGGTCTTGTTTTGTTTCCATAATCCAGCAGGGATCCTATCATGACAAATGTTTTGTAAGCCAGAGAATTAGGTCGTCATCAACAGGATACTTCTCCCCAGCCACAACTGGAACGTGTTTGTAGGTAATGCCGTAGCCGTCAGGGGCAAATCCAAGACGGAAATAGAGCTTCTGTGCCGAGCCATAATCTCGATACAAACCAACCCCTATTCCCACTTGCTTATATCCCTGTTCTGCAGCGAGCTTCTCAAGATGTTGAATTAAAGCAGTGCCGATACCCTTTTTTCTGCTACCCTCAAAGATCCAAAGATCTTGAATTTCAGGGATGTTATTGTTTTTAAATTCTGGATATTCAGAGCAAAAGAGTAAATGACCGTATCCTGCGATCTCATCTTCATGGAGAATGATCAGAGCTTTTCGAATGCCTTGTTGCTGTTCTTCAAGATAACGAGTCCATTTGGCA
>CAZZLR010000215.1:0-2180 GCA_964655045.1 uncultured bacterium
GACTTTTTGCTCTTTGAACTCAATGTTCCTGCCACTGCGGACAATTTAAAAAAGAAACTCAATTCCCTCCTTGTCCATCCCCTTTCTTTTCCGGAAGTCGTCGTATGGTATTTTCAAAAAATCATCGATCAAAAATCCAACATTCCTTTTTCAGAACCGGAAGGGCAAAATCGCTTTTTCGAAGTGCTTCTCATTCTTCTGGATTATTTGGAGAAAAAACCCCAGCATCGCGACTTGGCAAAAAAAATCATCCATCTTCTCACAGCCAATCGTTATAAAATCGTCCGAGATATCATGCGGCAGTCGAGTCTCGACGAAGCAAAGGAATATTTGCTTCTCGCGACAAAATGCGGGACTTTGACCGATCATGACATCAAAATTTTACATTCTCTTGCCGAAGTCGTCCACCCTTCTCTATCTCGTTTGAGAAAAGATAAAGACACCCCTGCGAAAGGAGAAGAGAACGTGATCTGGACAACGCAGGCAGGTTATCAAAAAACCCAACAGAGAATTCAACAGATCGCAACCGTTGAAACCGTTCACAATGCAAAGGAAATCGAAGCCGCGCGCAGTTTAGGCGATCTGAGAGAAAATGCGGAATTCAAGGCGGCCCTTGAGAGGAGGGATCGTCTGCAAGGGGAATTGAAGCTCCTTTCAGATCAACTCGCCAGAGCCCGCATCCTGCTGCCTGAGGATGTATCGACAGAAGAGGCGGGCGTTGGATCCGTCGTTCATTGCACAAATTCACAAGGGGAACATCTCCGATTCACTCTTCTGGGGCCTTGGGATGCAGATCCCGAGCAGAGAATTCTTTCCTTCCAATCTAAACTTGCTTTAGCTATGAAGGGACATTCCGTAGGAGGCAAGTTCGAGTTTCAAGGCGAGCAGTTTCTCATTACGGAAATCGAGAGTTACTTCAACCAGGAAAAGTAATGGTTTCTCCAAACGAACCGACTCCCGTCACATTGGTTCTTGCAACGACCAATGTTCATAAGGTGCGTGAATTTCGAGCCATATTAAAGGCATACCCTTGGATCGATCTTTTGAGCCTACGGGATTTCCCTCAGTATGTACCTCCTGAAGAAACCGGCACTACATTTGCAAAGAATGCGGAACTCAAGGCGACCCACGCGGCCTCCGCCCTCAGCAGGTGGACGTTAGCGGATGATTCGGGGCTCGTTGTTCCGGCTCTGGGCGGGTTGCCCGGCGTCCATTCTGCCCGCTTTGCGGGAATGCACGCGAGCGATGCGGATAATCGGAAGAAATTACTCCGGGAGATGGAATCCTATTCCGATGATGCGCGCAATGCGTATTTTGAATGCGCCTTAGCACTCGCGTCTCCCGCCGGTTTCCAAAAATCGGTGCATGGCACTTGTGAAGGGTCTCTCCTTTCTTCTGAGAAAGGGGGTGGCGGTTTTGGATATGATCCTTTATTTATCAAGCATGGGTATAGCAAAACTTTTTCCGAGCTTGAAGAGGCAATCAAAAATCGAATCTCCCACCGTAGAAAAGCTTTGGATAAACTCATTCCCTTCCTAGAGTCTCTTCGGGAGCCTTCTTGAGGCATTCATGCGACCCTCTAAGGCTTTCTCGCTGGCCTAAACGCCAACTGTTCAAGTTGTTCAAGTAGAGTCATCAAGGGGCGTTTGCGTTATAAAGCATGATTCAAAACGAGTCCTGAGAGAACGGCTTCGAGGAGGATCTCTCTCAAGTTGCAGCTATCCTCCAGGGAAATGCCACAAAGGAGCACCGGTGTACTTTCTTCTCGATGGGTATAATATTCTTTTCACGCTTCATGACTCCGAAGAGCCGTTAAAAATGCGCAGAGAGAAGGCCATTGCATTTCTCCAAAGAAAATTCAAAATTCATCACATGAAAGGGGTACTCGTATTCGATGGAAAAATTCGGCGCGATGAGGAAAGCGGACGCAATTATGCGGCGCCTCTAGAGATCTGTTATACTCCTTACGGAGAAAGCGCCGATGCTTATATTCTCCATTACCTCGAAAAGGAAAAAAAAAGAGGGTGCATCACGGTCGTCACCAACGATCGGGGGATTATTGCCAATGCTCACTCCCTAGGGGCTAAAACCATGAGCCCCGCGGAACTCATGCAACGGCTCTCAAAGCCCGGAAAAAAAATGAAGCTCCCCCCTAAAGAAATTTCCGAATCTCAAAAAAA
>CAZZLR010000216.1:0-2167 GCA_964655045.1 uncultured bacterium
GGGAGGAGTTTTGATAGAATGATTTATTGTATATTGCATGGGGTCAGCTCGATTTTCTTAGTTTGCATGCCTTTTCTTCTCTGTGGAGAGGAAGTTCCCGCTTCAGTATTTCCGGAGGCCGCGGATCGTCGCATAGATACAGAAAGCGAAGAGTCCATTTCTGAAATGGAGACAAATCCTCAAAAGGATGACGAGGATTCGGAGCTCTTAAAAACACAACATCGAGAGATAGAACCGGAGGAGCTGCCTCTGTGCAAATTAGGCGTTTATACAAAAAAAGCCGGCCTTCGTTATTCTCAGGGAGCCGGTGTTGGCTATGGGCATAGTTACTCTACGATTGAGGGTTTTTTTTCAACAGATCACTGTGAAGGCGGCTGGAGTCCGTTTTTAGATCTGCGCGGCCACATGTTTAATAATCTCAGATATGCGGCTAATGCAGGCGTAGGCCTCCGTTGCACAACCCATTCTATAGCATGGGGAATCAATAGCTATTACGATTATCGCAATACCCATCGATTTCATTATAACCAATGGGGCGTCGGATTGGAGGCCATTGGTTCTTTTTGGAGCGTTCATGTAAATGGGTATCTGCCGGTAGGAAAAAAACGGAGTTCATATTTTAATTTAGGATTTATAGGTTCTCCATCAGAGCCTGCATTTGCTTTCTTTCAAGGGAACCAATTTTTTATCACATTATCGGGGACGCAGGCGCTCGCAGGAAGACAAGAATTCGCCTTAAAAGGAATGGACGCAAGAGCCTTATTTAGAGTTTTTGAAAGAGAGAATCGAATCGCTATCGATACTGAAATAGGGTCTTATTATTTCCAAGGTCCCCATAGAACTTATGCTGCCGGAGGCGAAGCAAAGCTGACAGCTCACGTTTCTGATTATCTCATGTTCGGCGTCTCCGGAAGCTACGATAATCTTTTTCGTCAGAGAGGCCAAGCAAGCATCGGAATTTCCATTCCCTTTGGAGCGAAAGATGTTTCAAAAAATTGTCCTCAACAAGCTCCATGCAAAATCTCTCCATTTTTTAATACGCAACTCAATGGGGGAGCCAATCGGAGCGAGATTATAGTCTTGGATGATCCGATAACAATTTTAGCTACGGCGACTCCAGGGGGGACGAAGGTCGCGATTAACCCTGCGACCGGACAACCCTATTTTATTGTATTTGTGAATAATCTCAGCAGTTCCGACGGCACTTATGAGAGCCCCTTCCCCACAATTCAAGAGGCTCTTGCTGTAGCCCAGCCGAATGACATGATCTATGTTTATGAAGGAGACGGTTCTGCTTATGATGTCGAGATCTCCTTGCAGGATGCTCAGATGCTTTTGGGCTCAGGCATACCGCAAAATGTGGAAACTACCGAGGGAAATATTGTCATCCCCGCCCAATCGGCGGGATCGCCTCTTCTTGAAAATAGCATGGGATCGACCATGATTACCGCGGCCAATCAAAACATTGTATCGGGGTTCAATCTCTCTGTTCTAAGCGCGGGAAATACGATATCGGCATCGAATATCGATTCTTTTTCCTTCCTTAACAACATATTGAGTACAACTGTCGCAACAGGGATGAATAACATTTCTATTTCTGATTGCTCGGGGACTTTGCTCATCCAAAATAATCAATTTATTATTGATGCTTCGGATAGCGGATCTAACGGGATTGTGATTTTAGATTCAGGAAGCGGAGAGTCTTTGTTGTCTATTGCGAATAATACATTTGTCAATCACGCCTCCAGAGGAGCTTCCTTGAACTATTCAGGAAGCTCTTCCCTGTCGTTTTCTATAGAAAACAATACATTTACCGCGCCTTCCGGAGTGCCGGGAACTGTTGCTATTGATATCACTACATCAAACGCAACCAATTTAAATGGTTCTATTTCAGATTCTAATTTATGATCTGGATATACAAATAATGTAATCAGTGTGAATTGGAATGGCACTGGAAATCATGCTCTTACAGTAAGTAACAACACTTTTAATTCGGACGCTTCTATCATCGGAACCAATGGATTATATTTAACCTCTTATGCCTCGGGAGCTTCTTCGCTTATAATTTCAGGGAATCAATTTAATAATCAAAGCTCTAATGGAATATTCTGTAATTTATTTTCCAACACAAACATGAATCTTTCGATCACTGACAATGTGGTTTCAG
>CAZZLR010000217.1:0-2166 GCA_964655045.1 uncultured bacterium
AGCGGCTTAGCTGTTCGTCAGGAATCCCCTGGATTTATCCATGGGGAGGTTCAATCAATTTATATTTTTTGATGTCTCCGGCGTGCGCATGAATAAAAGTATGAGGGAAAAAGTGGAGAAGCTCCAAGGGAAACTGTCCGATCTGGCGATCTTTTCTTCTACTCCCAAATGGCAAGAGGAAAAGGACAAACAGATGGATACGAAAACGGAGCCTCGGCAGAATTTATTTTCTCTTGATTAAATTGTTTGACACGGCGCAGCCGAGCAAATCGCTCATCGTATAAAATCCGGGAGGCTGCTCGGCAATAAAGAGGGCGGCTCTCAAAGCCCCCTTTGCAAAGGCGCTCCTGTTTTTGGCCATGTGGGTTAAAACGATTTTCTCTTCCTCTGTTTCAAAGATCACTTCATGGACGCCGACGGTCTCTCCTTCGCGTCTGGAAAATACCTGCACAGGCAGTTTTGAGACCTGCTCTAGCGAACGGCGCAGCGCAAGCGCAGAGCCGCTGGGAGCATCCTTTTTATGAATATGATGCGTCTCCGTGAGCGCAATGACCCCTTCCTCAGGAAAGCGCCTTGCAATTTCCCTAACGGCCATATCCATGAGACTCATCCCAATGCTGAAGTTGGCGCTATAGAAAATCGGAATTTGCAAGGAATCCCTTTGCAAGGCCTCCAAAGTGCGATGCCCCGTTGTTCCAATAACGATCGGCTTTTTTGCTTCTCTTGCAACACGTAAGTTCTCTTCTAGAGCCTCTGCGCTCGACACATCGATCCATACGTCGACGGCACAGTCCGGCCGAGGAAGATTGTTTCGAGAAAAGGACTCCGTAATCACACAAGAAGGATCTGTCAACGAGGCGATCGAGCGCCCCAACTTGCCCTGTGCGCCGATGAGCCCGATGCGCAGTTTTTTCTTAATGCTCATAAAACCAAACTAAATCTCGTTTGAGCTTTTGTAAAGAAGGTAAGTCGAAGACAAACCCATGTCCAGCGGGATAATACTCAAACTGAAGGTTTTTGTGATAAGAGAGGGGGAGTTCAAGATGGTTGAAGCAATATTCCGTTGCAGCAAAAGGAGTGCGGCAGTCATAGTAGCCCGAACCGGAAAATACCTTCATCTCCGGATTGTGAATCAAGCTGCGGCGCAGCCTTTGAAACACGTCCGGCCAGCCCATAGAATCATACGTGGAAAAATTCCAAGGATGCGCAGCATACTCTACATAGGGAGGATCTAAAGGACGGTCGATCTCCAGCTCTTCCTGGAGATAAAGGTTGAAAGCGCATCCCAGACCCTGCATATCCCGATAACTCGGATCCGCGCCATGCCTCCACGGAGAACTGAGATCGCCAACATAGCGCGTATCTAATCCCCCGATCACCTTTTTCTCATCGCCCATAAACTCCCTGGTAAAAAGACGCTCGTCAAAACGGCCGCAATAGCGGTTCACAGTGTCTTCTTTCAACCCAATCAAAGCAGCCAGCCTGGAATAAAAAGCTTGTTCTTCATAAGCGTTTAAGCGATAAGGAAATAAAACATGGCGGACATAATCATTGTAAACAAAAGCCCTTGCTTCTTCGACCACTTCCTCTAGCGTTTTGCCGGGCTCGGACCTTCCATGAAACCATGCGGTCGCCGCAAAGGTAGGAATTAAAAGACTCTCAGGAAGTGCATGGTTGCGCTCCGAAATTAACGTGGAATAGTCGAGCGCCGAGCCCAAAAGAATTAACCCATGAAGACTGAAGTCATACGCATGGCCTAAATATTCGGCAAGTCCGCAGCACCGAGTCGTCCCATAGCTAATCCCCATCAGATATTTGGGGGAATTCCATTTTCGAAAAAGAGCGACAAATGTTTGGACGAAATCGCCTAAACACGCAATATCCCCGTCAGTTGAAAGAAGCCGCGCCTTTTGCCCTTCATCCAAATTCTGTGCGAATTGACTATATCCCGTAGAGACAGGATCGACAAACACGAGGTCCGTCCACGGAAGAAGGCTTTCCGGATTATCTATGATCGTGTAAGGGGGAAGAATGGTTTTTCCTTCCGCAGGCGTGAGAAGCCTGCGCGGTCCGATCGTGCAAAGCACTTCTGCGGAACACGACCCCCCCGGCCCCCCGGGAAAGATGAACGTTAGAGGACGGTTCGCGTCGCTTTCCGCAAGATAA
>CAZZLR010000218.1:0-2164 GCA_964655045.1 uncultured bacterium
CTTGCGCTGACATTGGTATTCGGCGAGGTTCTTCCGAAATCGATGGCCATGCCTCGCCATAAGGCGATTGCTTGCAGGGTGTCCCCTGCGGTCGGCGCTCTCACGAAGCGGATAGCTCCTTTGCGCCGTCCTCTGACAAAAGCCACGGAGGCTATTTCCCGCTTTTTCTTTTTCTTTCTCCGTAAGGAAAAGGCGATCTCGGCGGACGAGCTGCGCCATGTTTTGAAGACATCCAAGGAGACGGGAGTCCTTCTTCCTCAGGAATGCGACCTGATTCGGGGGTGTCTCAACTTACAGGATACCCCCGTCAAAGAGTATGCCCGTCCTAGGGAGGACATTGTTTTCTACTCCCTTCAGGAGCCTTTAGAGACTTTGAAACATTTATTTGTGGACTTGGAGGTGAGTCGGATTCCCGTTTGCAGAGAACGCTTGGATGATCTTTTGGGGATTCTTTCCGCCCGCAGCTTTTTCCTCTATCAGCACAAGGTAAGCGTTCCCGAAGATCTTCTCCCTATTCTAAAAAAACCTTATTATGCTCCGGAATCGATGAAGGCATGGAATCTTTTGGGAAGCTTGCGGGAGATCGGGGAAAGCCTGGCGATGATCGTGGATGAGTATGGATCGATTTCCGGTTTAGCGTCTCAAGAAGATTTGATTGAGACGGTCATTGGAGAAATTTCGGATAAAAGGGATGCGGAAAAGCTCTATACGAGATCGAGCGAGGATGTGGTGATTGCTAGCGGAAAATTGGAGCTTTCCCTTTTCGCGCAGATTTTTGGAAGAACATTGGAATCGAAAGAAAACAGTGCGACTCTCGGAGGCTGGCTGATTGAACAATTAGGAGATATTCCCGCTGCGGGAACTAAATATGCAACGGATCAATTCTTATTCTATGTCTTAGAGGCGGAACCGCATCGGGTACGGCGCATTTATGTACGGAGATTGAACGGAGCGGGCTCTTGAGTTCGGATTGGTTATTTTTTCTTTTCTGTATCGCAGTGGCTTTGTTTGTGCAGGGCGTTTTTTCTTTTTTTGAAATGGCTAGCGTCTCTTTGAGTAAGATACGGCTGCAATATTATGTAAGCCTTGGAGATAAAAGGGCTTTGCAGCTTCGATTCCTGTTAAAGAAACCTTCGCGTCTTTTTGGAACGACTCTCGTTGGCATTCACGCTGCTTTGCAAATCGGTTCTGAATGTTCCCGAAGATTTTATGAATCGCTGCACCTTAATCCGGATTGGGCTCCTGTATCGCAGCTGCTTTTGATTATGGTATTTGCAGAATTATCTCCTATTTTCGCTGCGATGCGTCATCCCGAACAAGCGGCGATGTCATTGGTTCCTGCGATGGCGGGGTTGGCAAAAATTTTATCGCCGGTGATTCGGTGTTTTGACGCACTTTCTTGCGCCATGCATCGATGGATGGGGGGAGCGAAAGACGTTTCGTTCTTTTTGTCGAGCGAGGAAGTGAAGATGGCCATTGGGATGAAAGAACAAGATGAGTTTAATGCAACGGCGTCTCAAATTTTCCATTTAAAAAATCTGTCGGCGAAAGAGATCATGGCGCCGCTTGCAAAGATGCCTATGGTTCCCTCAGGCGCTATGCTTCCGGAAATCCGTCATCTCTTGGACGTCCATGATTTTTCTTTTTTGGCCGTTTACCATCGCGTGATCCATAATGTAGTTGGCATTGTCTATTTGCGCGATCTTTTACGTATGGAGGAGGGGCGGAAAATCATGGAATATGCGCGCTCTCCTTGGTTTGTCGCTCAGAGCGCGCCGATTTCTTCGATTCTCGATCAATTCCGCAGGAATAATCAAGGCGCCGCGGTGATTCTCGACGCATCGGGACGTTCATGCGGAATTTTGACTTTGGATGCGATTTTAGCGCAGATTTTCGGATCGGAATCCATGCAAAGCATGCCTCCGGAATTCCCTCGATTTTACATTGAACGAACTTTATCGGGCGATATGTCCGCAGCCCAATTTACAAAAGAATTTCAAGTGCAGCTTCCGGCGCTGCCGGAAGAAACTTTGAGCGAGCTCATTGTCCGTTCTTTAGGCGCTTTGCCGAATCGGGGCGATCATGTGAAGATCGGGTTTTATTTATTTACCGTCGTCGAACCTTCTTTGAGAGGCGTCCGTTCTTTGACTGTTTGTACCGAGAG
>CAZZLR010000219.1:0-2148 GCA_964655045.1 uncultured bacterium
CAACCTGAAAAGTCGGGTATCCGTTTACGCAAGGACGTCGACGAGTTGATGGCGGGGGTTTTGTTTGGCGCAGTATTGTTTATCCCAGACGCTCGTGCAAAGGATCATGGGGCGATGCTGTTTATCCAATACGATCATTGATCCTGAGGATGTTACAAAAGTTTTGATCTCTCCTAGGATCCATGCGCTGCATTGATAGGGAAGAGGCGCAAGGGTCGTTTCCACCCCATATTCGTCTTTGAGGCGGTATTGCATGACTTCGAATTGGAGCTTTCCAACGGCGGCATAAATTGCATCTCCTTCGCGATCAGGAGGGAGGAGGATCTGGATGGCTCCCTCATCTGCGAGCTGCTGCACCCCTTTGTCGAAGGCTTTCCTTTTCCCTACGTCTTTCGGATAAATACGGGTAAAAATTTCGGGTTGGAATTGAGGGAGGGGCTTAAAGTTAAAGTTTCCTGATAGGGAAAGGGTATCGCCGATGGAAAAAATGCCGGGGTTGATGACGCCGATGACATCGCCCGGATAGGCGAAATCAAGCGTGGTTCTTTCGCCTGCCAGCATGCTGTGGGGGCGGGACAGGCGGATTTCTTTATGGAGGCGATGGTTTTTGACTACTAAGTCTCTTTCAAAACGTCCTGAGCAGATGCGGATGAAGGCCATGGAGTCGCGGTGGCGTTTGTCCATATTTGCTTGCAATTTGAACACATAACCACTGAATGGGGTAGTTTCCGGATCGATTTCGATCTCTTCCCCGTTAGGGAGAAGGGCTTTTCTTGCATGAGGACAGGGAGCAAGGTGAATGAATGCATCGAAAAAAGGTTCTATGCCGAAGTTGGTGAGGGCGGATGCGAAAAAGACAGGAGTTGTTTTGCCGCGAAGAAAACTTTCATGGGAATAAGAATTGCCGGCTAAGTTCAAGAGGTCGAGTTCTTCAAGGAGTTTTTGATAGTCGTCTTTGCCGATTTTTTCTTGAGCCTTTTGAGAGGCTAGGGGTATTGTTTCGATCTCGGCTTTTTGCGCTCCGCCCGTGGACGTTTTGATAAAAAAGAGACAGTCCGGAGATGCGTGGGGCGATGCTCTATCGACGACGCCTTGAAATTGTTTGCCGGAACCAATCGGCCAGTTCATGGCGTAGGATTCGATTTGGAGCACATTTTCTACTTCCGTCATGAGGTCTAGGGGCTCTCTTCCGGGCATATCCATTTTATTGATGAACGTCAGTACGGGAATTTCTCTCAGCCGGCAGACTTCAAACAGTTTGCGCGTCTGCTTTTCTACCCCTTTCGATGCATCGATGACCATGATCGCGCAATCGGCAGCGGTGAGCGTGCGGTAGGTATCTTCGGAAAAATCTTCGTGGCCGGGGGTATCCAGTACGTTAATAATCGTATTTTTATAGGTAAACTGCATAGCTGAAGAGGTGATGGAAATCCCCCGTTCTTGTTCCATGGCCATCCAATCGGATGCAGCAGCCTTGCGTCCCTTGCGCCCTTTTACGAGTCCTGCTGTATGAATGGCTCCCGAGTAGAGTAATAGTTTTTCAGTGAGGGTTGTTTTCCCTGCATCGGGGTGGCTGATGATCGCAAATGTGCGTCGTTTTGTGATTTCTTCTCTCAAAGAGGCGGTTTCATCCATAGCATCGCTAGTATATCAGATCGCAGAATTAGAGGGTGTCTGCAAAATGAGGTTCTGTCGATTTTCGGGTTCTTTTCAGGAGTATGGCGGATTGGGGTTATCTGCCGCTGCAAAGCGCCAAGGACGTTGTGTCTCCATGCTGCCGGAGAAAATTTTTGCGCTCATGGGCAGGTGAATTAAAAAATTTTCTGTAATTGACTGAAACTCTAGCGATTACAGATGCTTAAGAAGGATCAAAAAAAAGAAGAGGGATTATGTCAAATCAGATTGTGCCAACGACGGTGTGGGAATTTAATTTTGAGGACAATGGGACTGAGGAGATTAATCCTCATGGAGAACACCCGATGACGCAAAAAGTTGTAGAGATATCTAAGAGCGTTCTCAAAGGAAGCGTCGATGCTTCTGTGTACGTGGGAGAAGGGATCTGTGTACATAAGGGTCTTCCTGTGGAACAAGCTCACATAATAGGCGAGGGTGTGAAGGTGGTTGGCCACTGTGTTGTAGATAAGTCAG
>CAZZLR010000220.1:0-2141 GCA_964655045.1 uncultured bacterium
TTTTCCTCCTTTCTTTCTCCGGAGTTGGAAAAAGCATTTTTGCATGGACATTCTTATACAGCTAATCCCATCATCTGCGCTGCGGCGAATGCAAGCCTTGATCTGCTTTTACAAGAAGAAAGCATGCAAGCAAGGGAACGGATCGCCGCATCTCATCTTGCATTTCAACGACGATGGCGTGATTGTCCGAAATTACTCCGCTGCGATGTTCTGGGGACGATTTTGGCGCTGGAATACGCTCCGCAAGAAAATCTTGCGGCAAGGCTGGCTGCGCTCTTTAGAGAAAAGAAAATCTTAGTGCGCCCTTTGCAAAACGTGCTTTATTTTATTCCTCCTTATTGCGTGGACTCGGAAGATATCGATAAGATTTATACAACAATAGAAATTACATTGAAGGAGGATTCATGGTAATCAAAGAATTTATATCGTTTCATAACGAAATAGAAAATATTATTTTTGCGATCGTTCAAGACGCGGCATCGCATGGCCTTTGGATCAATACTCTTTCTTATTTAGAAAACTGCGGCGCGCGTCTGATTGCAGCGTGCGAGCATCCGACTTTGGTGAAAGAAGAAGTGTTGAAGCATGCTTCTGAAGAGTTTCGCCATGCGTTCTATTTGAAAAAGCAGCTCGCGCGCATAGGCGTCTTTTATGAAGACTATCGGCCGGAGACCCTTCTGGGCGGATGGCCGGCTTATCATTATTTGTACAAACTCAATGTACAAACGGCGCGCTCTTTGCGGACGTTGCAAGCGCCTCCGGAAAAGATCAAGGAACTTTCTTATCTTTTAGTGACTTATGCGATCGAATTGCGCGCGGGGGAATTATATCCGATTTATGAGTCGGCGCTGAAACAGGCGCACTCGAAAGTATGCGTCCGCTCGATTCTTCTCGAGGAAAAAGAGCATCTCGCGGAAATGGAAAAAGGACTTGCGCAGATCCCAGGTGGATTTGTCTATGCGCAAACTGTGTGTGCCTTGGAATCGGCTCTATTTGAAAAAATATGCATGAACTTATACCCAAACAACTTGAAAAGTTGACGTTTAGGCCGGCGCGAAAGCCCTCGCGGTTGGATGATTTACGATATATGGGGCGATGCGCACATTTTAGTTGATGTGGTCGAGATTGAGGGGGACGTTTCCTTCTATCGGCGGATGGTCGAGATTGAGGTTGTTTGCATGAGAAGAGGGATGAAATAGAGCGCGGAAGATGCTGATGGCGATGAAGGTGGCGGCGATGAGAAACACGCAAGCAAGGATTACATGCGGGCAGGTCCAGGCAGTGTTCAGCAAAATCTGGAAGGTGCTTCGTTCGGCGTGTTCCCTTGAGAGGACTCGCATAATGATAATGGCGAAAAATGATATGAGAAAAAGAAAAGGAAGGATAACGGCGAGGGCGATGGCAACAGGAGAAGGGATGATGCACGCGAGAACAAGAGTGGCCGTGGCGGCAAGTCCAATCAGGGCAACCGTTCCGATTCCGATCTTTTGGAGGATGTTCATGATTTTTTTGCGTCGTTTTGACTCTGCTATGAGGGCAGCAGTATCAAACCGTTCTATCTCTTTCAACTGCTCATCTACGACCACCCCCTGATTTTTTGGAGAAAATATCTCGTCTATACCTCTACAGAGGGGGCAAGAGGGATTTTCTTTGAACCACTCGTAAATGCAGGCGTGGTGGAAAATATGTGAGATGTTGGATGTTGTGACTGTATGGAGAATGGTTGGACGCAAACCCCCGGTAGCGCCTGGCTTCATTTCTTCAAAACATATGGGACACTCCCCTACTATCATGGACATCTCAATAACCCCTTCTTTCTAGAACTTAGATAATTTATAATAGCATGTGAATCGATTAAAGTCTAGTATTGAACCGTTTCGTCGATCAGAAATTTTTTTGGGCAACGTGCGGCTGTTGGCCGCGATGCGGGGCAAAAGATCCTATAGGAAATTTTTGAATTTGCGGAGCCGGAATTTGTCGCTGTCTATGGAAGACGGCGTATTGGAAAGACGTATCTAGTTAGTAATACTAAAAGAGATCGGCCTTTCCTGTTCGGAGTATTGATCCCGAGACGGGAAACCCCGCTCTTAAGGGCTTGAAGTCACCCACATTTTAAAAAATATTTAGTGTATACTCTCTCT
>CAZZLR010000221.1:0-2138 GCA_964655045.1 uncultured bacterium
TATAGCCCTGAAAGACTTGCCTTTTTCTATCGCGCCATGGAAAAATATTGTCCTGGTATCTATAAATAATTTTTTGTACCCTCCCAGGGTATGAGCCTACACTATTATGTTTCCGTTTTCTGGTTTGCATGCGCGCTGCTATGCAGCCTTGGATACTTGTTGAGTTATCATTTTGTTCCGTTATGCAGCGCCGGGTGTCTGAGCGCCGCCCTGATTTGTGCGTTTCTTGGAACGGCCAAGGCGCTGATATGGGGAACGGAGGATTTTTCATTGCTATGGAAGCGCCCTATACAATGGGCGCACGCCCTCCTCTTAGAGGCGCTTGCGATTGGGTTCGGGATCTGTTTGCGCCCCTTTGCCTTATTTTCCCGCAGCGATTCTCCGTCCAAAACTTTGAAACAAGGACGTCCCATTTTGCTTGTCCATGGATACTTGCATAATGCTTCGGCTTGGTTCTTTTTGCAACGCTCGCTTCGCTGGGCAGGACTCGGACCGATTTATACTTTGAATTTGCACCGCCCCTTCGCCTCGATTCGGGATCATGCGCTCAGCGTCGCACGCCAAGCGGACCTAATCGCGCAAAAGACGCAGCGCAATGACCTCGTCGTGATCGGCCACTCGATGGGAGGATTGGTGGGCGCTTGGTATGCTTTGAACATTGCCCCTGAGGAAAAAAAAATAGATGTTGTAACGATCGGCTCTCCTCTGCAGGGTACGCGTATGGCTGCTCTCGCCCCGGGACTCAATGGACAAGAAATGCGATTTGGTTCCGATTTTGTACAAAACCTCTTCGAAGAGATGCGATCTAGCAAAAAAATCCGATTTTATCATATCGCCTCATCGGCGGATCAAATTGTCGTGCCCTGGACATCGGCTCTGAGCGGATGCAACCGAGAACGAGAGTTTCTTGTAGAGGATCTCGGTCATATGACCCTTTTGTTCTCTCCGCGCATTGCTGAAAAAATTCACTCTTGGATCGCATCCGAGTAATCCCAAAAGCAACAAATAATGCCATATTTGTTTCTTTTGATATTATTTGTTGCTTTTGGGATAACGGCAATTAACGAATCGAGGCCTCCTCTCCGACGATTTCCACTTGAATCCAAAGATCGCGGGGGTCGAGCGTGACCGTTTCTTGATGAGACAGAATACGAGGCCAGATGAGCTTGTCTCTTTGCACCGTCCATACTAAGTCATAACGGCCAGAAGGCAGCCGGAAACCCGCTGTCCCCCTATTTCCGTAAATATCCCTCGGCTTGAGAGGAATTTTGACGTCATTGAATGAAACGCTGCGGATTTGCACCCCCCCGGATTCCGGACTGTCGCGCACCATGATTTCTACGTGGATCAAAGAAGGGTCTCCCGGAATAGGATTGGTCGGGCCTTGATAACTATACCCAAACAACGTTTCAGATTGTTCGGGTATATACCCAAACAACCTGAAAAGTTTGTGTTTAGACTGCGCCAAAGCCTCGGGGTTGAATGATTTCAATGAGCCCGTATTTCTCAATACGGGCGTACATTGTAAATCATCCAACCGCGAGAGCTTTCGCGCTGGCCTAAACGCCAACGTTTCAGATTGTTTGGGTATATAAGCAGAAAACGAATTCCGATGCAGCGAAACAGGAAAATAAAAAAGAAAAAGAGACGCGGCGCACAGCGCCGTTCCGAGAAAGAAAAGAAAATGTAAAAATCGTTGTTCTAACATACCTCCAGAAATAAGGCCGATCCCTGATTTTTGACAATGGGAAAGCTTTTTCGGTATACATCCTCAACATGAGCCGCACTCTTTTTTTCTATTTCATGTCCGCCCTATGCAGCATGGCGCAAGCTGCTCCGCCCCCGCATTGGCTCTCCGTTGCAGGGGGATGTTATAACATACTCCGCCCCTGTAAACGGACAGCCGAACTTGACGTAGAATGGAAATTTCACGTGAGAAACTGGGGATCCCCCTTCTCTTTTCTGGAATTCCTCCCCCTTGTCGGAATTATGTCAAACGTACAAGGCGCAGGATATCTCTATGCCGGTATCAATTTCGACCTCCTGTTCTTTGAACACCTCATCATTACCCCTGGCTTCGCCGCAGGCTATTTCTGGAAAGGATCGACCAAAGGACTCGGCTACCCCCTAGAATTCCG
>CAZZLR010000222.1:0-2132 GCA_964655045.1 uncultured bacterium
ATATCAGATCGAAGCCGGGGAAGTGAAGAGATATCGCCGCAAAAGCTAATTTTATTCCAATCCATCCAATCATAAGATGGGCGGCTGTTTCTAGATGCGTAAATCTTTTAAGGAGCGATCCAAGAAGATCGGCGGCATAGCGAATCGCTAAGGCGCCCAGCAAGCCGCCGATATAAACGATCCAAAGTTTTGGATGCAGGATGCGGCCGGTAGGCATCGGACCGATGAAAGCAACTCCCGCTACGATGGAATCGATCGCAAAGGCGAGATCGAACAATTCCACCATGGCAATAGCTGTCCAAAACCGGCGTCCTGAATTTTGTTTTTCCGCTCTCTTTCTTCTCTTTGCCATAAAATGGGCGGCGGAAAGATACAAGAGATAAGCGGCTCCAATACCTTGAATCCAAGGGTATTGAAAGAAAAAAATTGTAAAAGAGAGGGCGAGGAATCGAAGGACGAAAGCAGAGGCAAAGCCGATATAGAGGGCTCGTTTCCTTAAAACAGGAGTCAAATCTTTGACTAATAAAGCCAAAACGACCGCGTTATCCGCGGAAAGGACGATTTCTAAAAAGGTTAAAAAAGCAATACGGGGCAAGTCGGATAAGGAAAACGTCTGTTCCCAAAGCATCGTTTACGACTCTTCGAAGAAAGAGCGGCCAAAGGGGGTGACGGCAAAGCATTCCCTCCCGCCGCAGGTTCCGGTTGCGACAAACCCCGCTTCAAACAGCCACTCGAAGAGGACTGATTTGAGAAACTTTTTTTCTTTGTCAGTGTACGAAGGGAGGCAATAGCCCCAATGCTTTCCCGTTTTTTTCAGAGCAACGGACGATTGCTCCCCTAAAGGAGCCAAAGTTCCCCTTAAAAAATCTTCAAAAAACACCCAATTTCCATGGAGAGCCCGCCGAATCGACTTTTCTGCTTCTCTAAGCTCTTTTTCATGATAAGTCTGTTCTGATGGGTTGCAGCTCAAAATCCTGTTTTTAGGATGGCGGTACAGATAAAGCGCCCGTTCTTCCAAAGATCGATGCAGCCAGCTTTTCGCTGCGGCGCTTGGTTTCACAACACCCTTTTCCTCGTGGGCAAGCTCCGTTAAAAGAAGCTTTCCGAGCACGGAAGAGTCCTCTGCGCGGACAGACGCTGCGGCGACGGGAAGGGAAGAGAGAAAGGCGCTCATTGTCTCTACAAAACTAAAAGGGGACTTTGCTGTGGGAACGATCGGCGCGTCCGCGGGAAGACAAGGGGCCTTCGTTTCTTTTAGAAAGCGAAGATATTGCTCCCATTCGTAGAAAGGGGTGATTTTTTCAACCCAATGATCGTCTTCTCTTTCATAGGAGAGGCACCCTAAGAAGTAAAATTCCATCAAAAGGAGGACCTCTTCAAAATGGGCGCGGGACAGATTGTACTTTGCCACGACGTCGCTGGAGTACAATCGAATTTCCGGCGCGGCAAAAAGATCGCGGGCAATTTCCCGAACCAAAGGATCTGAAAAAGAAGCTTCTGCAAGATAGCGTGTGAAAATTGAAGGGGTTAAGAGGTATTTTTCAAGAATAGATTCGAAGATATTATTCGATGTGCGGGGAAGGGCATACCAAGAAGGAAGGCAATGGATCGGCACTTTCTTTAAAAGAGTGGATAGAAACTCCATATCGGGCTTGAACTCGGGATCGAAGCGGATGATTTGCGATTCAAAATATTTCCGCCTTTCTTTATCGACGAAAATCCATTCCCCCTGAATGGAAATGAGCCCCGCGGATACCAGTTTGTTCAGAATCGTGGAGGAGGCTCCTCCTTTTTTTGCGTAGAGGGAGCGGGTGAGCTTTTCTGTGGCAATACGCAGAGGGCTGAAGAGGATTTCTTCGAGAATCTCAAGATCCGTAACGGAAAAATCGGCCATGAGCATGCGGCTTTCCATATCTTGGCGGAAATTATAATCGGAAAGGTTGATCTTATTTTTTCGTGCCGATGCAAGTTCTAGCATAACGCCGCTTGGGTATAACGCTCTTTTTTCTGCGAATATACCCCACGGAATGGTTTGGACGCAAACCGATTTTCAAGATTTTTAAGGTCTTTTTTTTTATTTTTTGAAAAAATTTTTTTTCTCAAAAAACGCCTCTACAGATATATGTGAGCTA
>CAZZLR010000223.1:0-2114 GCA_964655045.1 uncultured bacterium
AGTAGGGTTATTTCATTTAGATTTGATCGATACGTTTTTTGAAAGTGTATTCGTCGATCGATTGATTTACTTGTTAATTGGAACGGCTGGAATCTTCAAAGTCATTTACTTTCTTACTGGAAAATGGACGACTCATTTTAAAGATGGTGATGATTAATACTATGCCATTTGCGATCGTCGATTTATTGACAGCTTTTATGTAGCTGTAATATGATATTATTTGTTACTTTTGGTATAATTCGAAAAATGGTAATAAATAAGAAAGTGGATCATTTCAAACCAAGAGAGTAATTTATGAAGGGTTTAGATATCGCTGCCGCCGTGCTCATTTTAATCGGCGCATTTAACTGGGGGCTCGTAGGCCTGTTCGACATCAACTTGATCGATTTGGTCGTTGAAAATCCTGTCGTTGACCGATTTGTTTATGCGCTGATCGGTGTTGCGGCGATTTATAAAGTGGTTTATTTAAACGCGATCCGTGCCCGTTGGAAGGTTTAGAGGGCGTCTGCCGTCCCGCCGGAGCGTTCCGGCGGTCAAAAACCGCATTGAACTTCTAAATTGGCTCCGTGAAACAGAAGATTTCCCTGTGTAGGGATCGTGTTTGCTCCTGAGCTGAAACGATTTAAAAGATCGATATAGCGCAGAAGCCGATTTTGTTTCCACCACAGCTCCGCCTCATAGGCAAGGCTGATGAGACATCTTCCTTTGCGCTTGCCAAAGACAAAAGTCTCTTGAAATTGAAATCCAAGAGATAATTGCCCTTGAGGAAGAGAAAGCCACCCTTTTTCTTCTATGCTAAAGACATCCGTTTGTAAAGAGCCCGTGCTGTATTGATCTGTCTCGTTACGCCCTGAGCGAAAAAAAGAGGCCAGTAAGGCGCCGGAGCCATCGATAAAAAAACTCCATCGCGTCCCTAGCCTCCACAGCGCCTCGCATCCAAATAAGGGGCCGATATTATTGGAATCGCAATGCATGTTGACATGGGAAGAAAAAATCTGCACCCCGGGGGCGGCGAGATTGCCGGGGCTATAATCCGCTTGATAGAGCTGGTGTAGGAAGGCTGAGCGAAGGCCGCTAAAAGGTTTAAGGGAAAAAAAGGAGCTGATCGCGCAAGAACGGCTCAAGAATAAATCGACAAAAGAAGCATGAAGCCTCCACTGATTAGAAGCATGGATGAAACGGGCTCCGATCGCGTGGTTGGCGAAAGCCGAAGGGGCGCTCCACACGGAAATCATGCCGGGCCCCGGGGCGGCTCCGGGATCAAAGGACCAACTGCCCGAGCTTTTTCTGTTTGTGGAATAGAATGTATAGGAAGCTTCCATCCCCCAGCGGTCGAAGGGAAAAAGGCCGCCGGCTCCAAGACGGAAGGCCGGTTCGAATCGGGAAGGGGGTTCGAAAGAAACGAGTTTTTGGGTGGATTGGGTTTGCCTATTTTGATAAGCAAACTCCAGTCCCTCTTCCAGAGCGTCCCAAATAAGAAGATCGAGATAAAAAAACAGTTCCCCCTTTTCAGGAACCGAGGCGCGCTCTCCTTTTTTGGGACGGATGGTTGCGGGAAGCCCCGAAGCGGGATCAAGGGGAGCAACCTGTCCCCACAAAGGAACGGCGATGCTCAGACTCAGTGCGATCAATCGGATCAAAACCCAACCCCCAATGTGAACGAGAATCCTTGAAAGACGAGATTTCCTCTTTGCGGTAAAGGAAGATAGGACAGCGCCTCGTCCGCATAGCGGAAAAACAAATTCTGTTCCCAATACTGCTGCATTTCATAGAGAACCTCGAAGCGGAGATGCCCTTTTTCCGCTTTCCCATAACGGCATTCTTGGCGAATCCCCGTCTTTGTTTCCAGAAGGGGGCGCCACACCCAAAAACGCTCTTTGCAAGAGACAAGGGCTTGCTCGATGGATTCGTTGGCGTTGTCTTCACGGCGGATATGCGTTGAGCAAAGAGCTAATGCGCCGGACAGTTCCGCTATCAGCGAACACCCTGTAAAAAGCCTCCATGCGGCGCCGCATCCAAAGCGGGGCCCTATGCCCAGACATTCGTTTTTAGAATCGATTTCTGCATCGATCATGAGGGGAGATCCTCCTTGGTAGCGGATGTGGAAACCCTGA
>CAZZLR010000224.1:0-2112 GCA_964655045.1 uncultured bacterium
CGACGCTTCCTCCCAGCCCTAAAGGGCTGGGTTTCCGCGTCGTCGATTTGATGAATGAAATTATCTTTATAGCACATATTTTTTTCATGATCGGCGTGACGGTCGGCGCTGCGAGAATGGGAGCAGCTTCTCTCACGGGATTGATAGCTCTTTATGGGATTTTAGCGAATTTATTCGTTGTCAAGCAGATAGAGCTTTTTGGATTGACTGTAACGTGCAGCGATGTTTTTGCCGTGGGGACGATTTTTGGACTGAATTTATTGCAGGAATATTTTGGCAAAGAAGCTGCGCGCGCGGCGATCCGTATTTCTTTTTTCTTCATGGCCTTTTTCGTGGCCGCCTCGCAAATCCATCTTCTTTACCATCCGGCGCCTTCGGATGGAACGCACGAGCCTTTTGTAAGGATTTTATCTCAAGCCCCGCGCATCGTCTTTGCCTCCATGGCGGTTTATTTTGTAGTACAAAAGATAGACGTCGCCCTCTTTGGGATCTTAACGCGGTTCTTCCAAGGGCGCAGGAGGGGGCTTCGTTTCGGCCTTTCTTTGATTGCCACACAATGGATTGACACGGTTCTTTTTACATTTGCGGCATTGTATGGGTTAGGTTTTGCCCTTTTTGATGTCATCGCCGTCAGTTTCTCTGTAAAGTGCTGCGTCATCGCATGCAGCGCTCCGCTGGGCGCCCTATCCTCCCGTTTTGTGAAGAAGGCCGTATGAGTTTTCATTTTGAGCTGCTATATCGTTCCTCTCGATCGAGGGCTCGTTTAGGGAAAATCCACACACCGCACGGAATCATCGAAACGCCCAATTTCGTCGCGGTAGGAACCAATGGCACACTTAAGGCCATCGATAATCAAATGGTTGAATCGATCGGCCTGCAACTCATGTTCTGCAATACGTACCATCTCCTTTTGCAGCCCGGTCCCGATGTGGTTAAGCAAGCCGGGGGACTCCATCGATTTATCAATCGGACAATGCCCATCATCACCGATTCCGGAGGATTTCAGGTCTTTTCATTAGCCTATGGATCGATAGCCAATGAGCTCAAAAGCTGCGGAGCGAAAAAACGCGACGGACATGTTCTTAAAATTGATGAATCGGGAGTCTTATTCCGCTCCTACCGCGATGGAAGCAAAATCTTTTTAACCCCGGAAAGTTCTGTCGCCGCGCAAAAAGCGTTCGGGGCGGATATCATTATTCCCTTGGATGAGCTGCCTCCTTATCACATAGGCGCCGAAAAACTCAAGCTCTCCCTGGACCGCACCCATCGCTGGGAAAAGCGGTCGCTGGAAGAACACTTGCGCCATCCGAACAATCAAGCCATGTATGGGGTCATTCATGGAGGCGTCTCTGCCGAGCTGCGCAGAGAAAGCTGCGAGGTACTCGCAAAACTTCCCTTTGATGGTTTTGCCATCGGGGGGTCTTTGGGGAAAACAAAACCGGAAATGCTCGCCATGCTCGCGTCTTTAATGGAGCGCCTCCCCGAAGAAAAACCGAATCATTTGCTCGGCATAGGAGATCTTGAATCACTCGAAAAATGCATCCCTCTTGGGATCGATACGTTTGACAGCTCTTATCCTACACGGGCGGCGCGCCATGGGCTATTGTTGACTCAAAGAGGGGGAGTGAAGGCCGAGAAAGCGGAAAATGCCCTTCGCTTCGCTCCTATCGAACAAGACTGTTCCTGCTGGACTTGCACGCATTATTCCTTGGCATATCTACACCATCTTTTTAAAGCCAAGGAAACGACAGCGCATATTTTGGCTACAGTGCACAATCTCCATTTCATGGTGGAATTCATGCGCCGCATTCGCTTTGCGATCGCAGACGGCAAAATTTAACTTGCGATCCTCCTTATAAATCGTCATATAATCAAATTATGACAAAATCTCTGCAAAAGGTTGCTGTTACAGGAGCTGCCGGCCATATCGCCTATAGTTTACTTTTCCGCATTGCCGCAGGAGATCTCCTAGGAACAGATCAACCTGTCGCTTTGCATCTTTTGGATCTCCCTGAAGCGGAGGGCGCTCTCAAGGGTGTGGCGATGGAACTGCATGATTGCGCCTTTCCTTTATTGAAAGAAGTAAAATATGGGAGCCGTCCTGAAGAGCTC
>CAZZLR010000225.1:0-2103 GCA_964655045.1 uncultured bacterium
GAAATAACCCTACTACCCCCCAATTTAGGGCGCCGAAGATCACTAAAAACATCATAAAAGCATCAATTTTTCTCATTATTGTCCCCCCATTGATATATCAAATCCAACACACCTAATACTAAAAGCAACAAATAATGTCATATTTGTCGCTTTTGGTATAAGCAAACGCCCCCTTAGGTGTATACCCAAATAGCCTGAAAAACTTGGATTTAGGCCGGTGCGGAAGCTCTCGCGGTTGGGTGATTTACAATGTATGCCCGTACTTGCAAAATACGGGCTCATTGAAATGCTTCAACTCCGAGGCTTTGGCGCAGCCCAAATTCCAGTTTCTCAGGTTGTTTGGGTATATAATGACCCCGATAGCATATCCCTATTTTTTTTGCTAAGCTTTCTTGGGATAGCCATCAAAAGAGAGAATCGAATTGGATAATTCTGCTTTCTTTACCTGAAGATTTTCATCCAAAACAAAGCGGACGGTATATCCCGGATTAGATTTTAAAGCGAACATATTTTCCCCGATCTCGATGAGTTCATCCTCGACATGGCCGGGCGTCGCCGCGCAGAGTACGCCATCTTTTAAAAAGACGGTGACTAAATACCCATGCACTTCATAATCTCCGACAAAACGTTTCAGATAAGCCGTATGCGAAGAGGAAGTGGAGGATTTTCTGACAAACACAATGTCATTGACCATCGGTTCAAAGGGAACGGAAAGGCTCTCGATGAGGCCATTGGATCCGGTGTGGAAAACCACCTTGAGGCCTGTCCTGGCGCGAAATATGTCTTGCAATTCTTCAGAGATCATAAAAACATCATAGTGCCAATGGGAGAGGCTGCATTTTAGATCATGGATCGAAGCGATGAGCCGGCCATTTTTTTCTTCAATGGATAAAGTGCCGTATCCTGCATTCTCATAATTTCCCGCAAATTCTTTCAGCGGATGGGAGGGCGAGGTTCCTTTTTTTCTTGTTACATCCTCCCTTTGCTTGAGTTCCGACTGCGCTTTGCGGGTTTTTTGCACGCTTTCCACTCCTTCTTGGAGCCAGTCGAAAAAGGGAAGTCCCAGAAGTTTGTCGATCACTTGGTTCGATAAATAGCGGGGCAAAGTCGTAAGGTTTTTATTGGCAAGGATCACAATGCCTAAATCATCTTTAGGGCAGAATCCGACAACGGAAGTGAATCCACCGACTCCTCCGTCATGGCTCGCGTAATAATGTCCCCTATAAGACAGGACTTTCCAACCTAGGCCGGAAGTTAAAATCGCCGCTTCTTTGGTTTGAGGCGCATCAGAAATGACCGCGTGAGGCAAGTGCATTTCTTGCAAATTGTGCAAGCTGACGAGGGCATTTTGTCCGGACACCCCTCCATTCAAGTGGAGCTGCACCCATTTCGCAAGATCGGTCACGCACGAGTGCATCGCCCCCCCCGGGCCGATCAAACTGATATCGGCAAAAGCCATTTTTTTGACAGCTCCTTCTTTTTCTGTGTAGGGGTGAGCGAAATCGGAGCTTTTTTGCATCTGATGGTTATAAAAAAAGGTGCGCTTCATGGAAAGGGGCCTTAAAATCCTTTCCTCAATCATCTCCTCCCAAGACTGCCCCGTCGTTTGCTCCATCGCGACTCCGGCGGCAAGATACATCAGGCTCGTATATTCATAGCGTTCTCTCAAATCATACAACGGTTCTAAGTAGCGCAGGCGATAGACCATCTCTTCTCTGCTCAATGAAGAAGAGTTGTACCAGGCTAAATCGTGGGCGGCCATTCCTGTCCGGTGGCTCAACAGATCTCGGAGCGTCGCATTGAGCGTTGCATAATGATCCGATAAGCGGAACTCCGGCCAAATATCGATGACGGGCGTATCCCAGTAAAAGAAACCATCGTCGACGAGAGTCGCTGCAAGGAAGGCCGTAAACGCCTTGGTGCAAGAGCCAATGGCATAGACGGTATCTGCCGTTGCAGGTAATTTTTTCTCCACATCTCTCCATCCGAATCCCTTAGCGTAGACGAGTTTTCCTTCTGAAACAACTCCGATGGACAGCCCGGGAACAGAAAAGTCCACTAAGGCTTTTTGAATGACAGGTTCGAATTCTTCCATAGTTTTTT
>CAZZLR010000226.1:0-2100 GCA_964655045.1 uncultured bacterium
AATCGTTGGCCTAAGGAACCTAAGAAAATTAAATGTTTGCAACAGCATGGTGAAATATATCCCGAAAAATCTCGACAAGATGGAACAGGTGCGGAGTTTCAGATTTAGAAACACAAGAATTCAATTGGAATCGAAAACAGTTACAATGAAGGTAAAATGGAATCAAAGCGTTCAATCCAAATATGGAAAACGCAAGACCAGAAAGGAATGGCTGTACCCCCCTATCCCCTCCATGTATTCAATCGGTCAAAAAGTAAAGGGTTCAAACCGCAAGACGCAAAGATACTAAAATTGATCCCGGGGCGGGAAACCCCGCCCCGGGGTGAAAATCCAGGCCTTAAGGCCTGGGTTTTCACATCTATTGCTTTTGGCATAAGGCGCGGCCTCAATCAACCCAATGCAGGACGTTTCTGAGAATAGACCATCGGGGCTCTGTTCTTTCCGCAGCCTCCCCTTTGATCCAGTATCGATACATGGCCGCTTGAAATCCATCTTGGCGCTTTAAAGACAGCCAGTGATTTAAAAAAGAGGCCCAAGCAAATGCGCCAAACTTTACGGGATAGGCAAAAAGGCACCTTCCTATTGCGCCTCCATAATCGATGGGGATAAAATCCGTGTGGCTGCTACACCAGGCGATGGCTTGCGTTCTTGTCCAGAAAGAAGCATCGACTTTTTCTTGCAACAACGCTTCGAGCAAAGGATCGTAGTTTTCCATCGTTTGAATCGAAGCTAATGGAAAATAGCGGTGGGCAGGAGAAGCTAGTGCTCCATAGGCGATTAGTTTCAAGGAAGCATTCTTCTGAAGGCGGTCTAGATCAAAAAAACGATCTCGATGGGCAGCCGGCACAACTAAAACAAAATCTTCTTCTTTATACGATGCAGTAAATTCCATTGTTTTGATTCGATCTTCGTTCATAATCATAGATGCCATTGCAATATCAAATTCCCCTGTCTCCAATTGATGAGCTAAATCGCCCAGTCGAATGGGCACCAACTCTAAGACGCAGTCTAAATCTTTGGCCAATTGGTAGGCATAAGCAATATCATATCCCGCCACTTCTCCATTTTCATTGATATATGAATAAGGGGGATCTAGTGTCGAATAGCCGATGCGGAGAATCCCTGAACGGAAAATACGCATGAAAGGATCGGAAATTTCTGAAGAAATGGGTGGAGATTCTTTATTATTAAAGATTCTTGCATGAACAGGGTCAATGAGAACGTCTTCGATTCTAAAACCCATATATTCTCGATAGAAATAATCCCCGGTGGGAAGAATTATTTTAATCAGTCCGGTGAGTCCGATGAGCGCGATGCAAAACAAGGAAGAATGAAGAAGAAAATATCCCCTGCGCCAGCGGATGCGCTCATAATATGCGTGAACCATGAAAATCAGAAACGTTAGGATGCTGGCCGTACTCATCAACACTTGAAAATTGAGGGTCACCAAAGAACTTCGTTGAAAGAACAGGGAAGACTCCGGAGGGAGCTGTAATTGTTTAATCAGATAAGCAACGACATTGGGCGAAGTGATCGAAGAGCCGAACGACATAGGAATCATGAAAATGGATAAAATCGCTTTTTCCCACCCGGAGAAAGGATTTCTGAAAAAAAATGACATAAACAGAAGAAAAAACAAAATCATTCCATTGCCGATTTGCCCAAAGCTATAGCAGAGAGGCAAGGCTGTTTCCGACAAAGAATGAAAATGGTCTTTTTTCTTGCAAGTCTTGTTCAATGTTTTGATATAGGTGATCCCTAAAGGAAGTACAAGCGTGGGTAGTCCTGTCGCAAAAGGCAATAGGCAGACAGACTTAAAAGCCTGCAAAACTTCTCTATAGGATAAGTGTGTGAACGAAGAAAGAAGAGCCGGAAGAACCCAAAAAGTCAAAAATAGAGATGCGATGAGGAATCCAATGATATACACCCCTAAAGAGGAAATATCTTCGAGATATAAAGTTCCGAAGGCGATGGTGCATCGAATAAAAATCCAAAAAGGAGAAATGAGAGCCAGCCAAATGAGGATTTTTTCCATGAGATCGGTGCTGCGCCCCATAATAGAGAGCAAAGGTTCTTTGGCGCGTAAATGCATGAGTGCAA
>CAZZLR010000227.1:0-542 GCA_964655045.1 uncultured bacterium
ACGAGCATCTACCCCAGTAGTAATACCAAAAGAAATAAATAATGTCATATTTGTCGCTTTCGGTATAAGAAGGGGACTAGGGAGCGGGAAGAGGGGAACTCGCAAAGTTCGAACCACAGAAGGCTACTAGGGTCGATCTAGGAGGAAGTTCCAAAGACGTTTCCAATCGAGAGGCGCGATCGAAGTCGGTAAGGAAGTGTTCTTTCCAGGGAAGATCGCTACGTACAATTTGTTTCCACGCCCCCGGAGGCAAAACGATTTTTTTAGGTAGAAAATCGGCGTTAAAGGCCACATAAAATGAAGGCGACCCTTTAAGGGCGCAGGCGACAAAACGGCTAGAGGAGCTCCAGTCTGGCTGGAAAGGCATGGTTCCATGCCAATCGATATCCGTTGTTGCAAAAAAACGATTTTGCCGCAGTACAGGATGTTTTTTTCTCAATGCAATTAGGGCGGAGACAAAAGCGACGGCGTCTTTTCTTTGTTCCATCTCAATATCAACATCTTCCATTAAATTACTCGCCAATGATGCAGCTGAACTACCA
>CAZZLR010000227.1:552-2083 GCA_964655045.1 uncultured bacterium
CCATCTCATCCCAAAGAAACCAATTGAGTGCATTGTCTTGCGTATAAGGATTATTGTTTCCTTTTCGGGTATGACCGTATTCATCTCCCATGAGGATCATAGGAATTCCCCTTGCGAAAAGCAGCGCGATCCAAAAATTGCGCATCTGCCTCTCTCTGAGCTCTAAGATTGCCGGATCTTTCGTTTCCCCTTCGACGCCGCAATTCCAGCTTCGATTCCTCCCCATGCCGTCGCGGTTGTGTTTCTGATTGTATGAGACCAAATCTCTCAGGGTAAATCCATCGTGCGCCGTGATGAAATTAACACTTCTGGAAGGGGTGTATCCTTCATAAAGAAACTCGCTGCCCGTAAAAACCTCTGCAAATTTTCCGGCAAATCCATCCGTTCCCTTGATGAATTCCCTTGTTCTGTCCCGAAATCGGTCATTCCATTCCGACCAAGCGCCAAACTGTATGAATTTCCCTACTTGATACAATCCGCAAGCATCCCAGCTTTCTGCAATCAATTTTGTCTCCTGAAGAAGGGGATCGCTTCGTATCGCCTCTAAGATGGGGGGATGTTCGATCACATGCCCATCTTCTCCGCGCGTAAGGATTGAAGCAAGATCAAACCGAAATCCATCGACTTGCATTGCAGACGCCCAAAAACGGAGGGAGGAGAGGATCAAGTTTTTAGCCGCCTCCCGATTCGTATTGACCGTGTTTCCGCAGCCCGTATAGCAGCGGTCCTTGCCTTGCTCGTCGGCGATATAGTACGAGTCGTGGTCGATACCCATGAGAGGACAGCTGGGTCCCGTGTGATTATAGACTACGTCGAGCAAAATCTCGATTCCATTTCTGTGCAGCTCCCGAACCAGAGTTTTGAACTCGGAAATGGAGTCTTCATGAGATGCATAGCGATGCATAGGAGCAAAAAAAGAGATCGGATCATAACCCCAGTAGTTAGGGTTGGATGTGTCAAAATCAAAAATAGGCATGAGTTCGACTGCATTGATACCCAAATCGATCAGATAAGGGATTTTTCCGATCATGCCTGAAAAGGTCCCTCGGGCGCTAGGCTCAATAGAGGCGCACTGAGTGAACCCCCGAATATGCATTTCATAAATGATTAAATCCTCTTTGGGAATACCCGGCTTTTTCACCCCCTGCCAGTCGAAAGGGGGGGGGACTTTTCCCAGACTCCAGCCTTGCTTGGAAACACTATAGTTCGATAGAGGATCGGCCAGCCAGCGATCCGCACGGAATCGGAGTGATTCTGCAGGACCGTCGAAGCGAAAGGCATACTCCATTCCTTCCTCCCATCCGTCGAGAGAGGTATGCCAAACATCCTCCGTACGCGCAAGGGGAAATTCGATGATCTCCCCCTCGTGAAAGACGCCAAGGCGCCCGGAATTTGCGTTCTTAGAAAAAACGGCGAAATTGGCCTTTTTCCCCTGTATGCTGAACCCCAACGGGGAAGGATTGCCCTGATGTTTTAAAAAATTTTTTTTCATTCAGATTTTTCTTCTCTATTGGTTTTTAATTTAATTTTT
>CAZZLR010000228.1:0-2072 GCA_964655045.1 uncultured bacterium
CGATGATTTTTCCTTTTTGCCGTTCGGCTTCGACGGTGAGTTCTCGGATTTTGAGAAGAGAAAAATGGTGTGCTGAGGCGAAAGCGCGGATGCGCGTCAGCCGGTGGAGCCAAAGCGCCGGCGGCGGCGGCTCGCCGAAGCGGTCTTTTATTTCGGCGAGGATGACATCCGCCTCTTCGGCAGATAAAGCCTCTCCCAAGCGATGGTAGATCTCCATGCGCAAAGACGGTTCGTTGATGTAGTCTTCGGGAAGACGCGCATCGAAGGGAAACTCGATTTTCGCTTCATGAAAGGAGATTGGCTTTTTTTGTTTGAGAGCGTCGATCGCCCGTTTCAATAGCTTGCAGTAAAGATGAAATCCAATGGCCGATACTTGCCCTGACTGCTGGACGCCTAAGATATCGCCGGCGCCTCGGATTTCAAGATCGCGCATGGCCAGCCTTAAACCTCCTCCGTAAGAGCCCGCCTCGATGAGCGCATTGAGTCTTTTGCGCGCAATCTCGGTGAGCCGTACGTTCTTGGGAATGAGAAAATAGGCATAAGCCGATCGATTCCAACGCCCGACCCGTCCGCGGAGCTGGTGGAGATCGGCCAGTCCGTAGAGATCGGCGCGATCGATTAGAATGGTATTGGCATTAGGGATATCAATGCCGTTTTCCACAATGGTTGTTGCAAACAGAAGATTTGTGTCTCCTCGCTTGAATCCATGAAAAATCGCATCGATTGCGCCGGCTTCCATCTGCCCATGGACGACGGCGATTCTGGCTGAAGGAACGATTTTTTGCACCTCTTCCGCCTTGCCAAAAATCGTTTCCACACGATTATGAATGAAAAACGCCTGTCCTCCTCGTGCAAATTCCCGCGTCAGCGCGTTTTGAATAAGGGCGCTATCCATTTCCGCGAGAATGGATTTCACGGGAAGTCTATCTTGGGGCGGTGTATTGATAAGAGATAAGTCGCGCGCGTGAACTAAGGACATATAAAGCGTCCGAGGGATCGGTGTTGCAGAAAGCGTGAGGCAATCGACTCCTATCTTCAGCTTTTTCAGATGCTCTTTCGCTCTGACGCCAAAACGCTGTTCTTCATCGATGATGACAAGACCCAAGTCCTTCCATCTGACGTCTTCCGAAAGCAGCCGATGCGTCCCCACGAGAATATCAATCGCTCCGGAATGGGTCTCCTTCAAGGTTTTTTGGACGGCGGCGGTTTTTTGAAAACGGGAGACAACCTCTATGCGTACAGGAAACCCTTTCATTCTATCTATAAAGGTTTCATAATGCTGCATTGCAAGGACGGTCGTAGGCACTAAGACAACTGCTTGCTTGCCTCCATCTGCAACCGCTTTGAAAGCCGCACGCATCGCAACCTCGGTTTTGCCGTATCCGACATCGCCGCATATCAGACGATCCATAGGCTTTTCCGACATCATGTCCGCCTTGATCGCCTCGATGGCGAGCTTCTGATCTTCAGTCGCGGCATAGGGGAATGCCTCTTCGAACGAGCGCATTAAGGAACCGTCTTCCCCACAGCGGAAACCGCCTTTAACCACTCTTTGCGCCAGAGATTGGAGTAGATCATTGGCGTAGCCGACGATTTGCGTTTGCGCTCGCGCGCACACCGCTTGCCAACGCTTGCTCCCCAATTGGCTCAAGGGGGGATTTTCTTCCCGGGCGCCAATATAGCGCGAGACTAAGTGGGCTTGAGAGAGGGGGACGAAGAGTTTGCTTGATTCAGCATACTGCAGGATCAGAAACTCTTTGTCTTGCATCGTCTCGATGCCTAAATACTTGCCGATGCCATTGTGGAAATGGACGACGAGATCCCCCGGATTCAATTCATGAAATTCGGCAGCGGGAGCATGGTGGGCGGCGCGCCATTTTTGCCGCCGGATCGGATTTCTCTGCGTAACTTCCCCATTTGGGATGACAGCCAGAGGGATATCCGCGATGAGATATCCGGAAGTGAGCGATCCTTTTTCAAAGGAGCTGTTTTGGGGAATGTTCGGAAGTTTTTTTCTCATCTCTTCTTCTTGCGCCGCATTCGCATTTAAGAATAGAAAATGAGGGTCAGGC
>CAZZLR010000229.1:0-2071 GCA_964655045.1 uncultured bacterium
AGAAGAATGAGAAGGAAGAAGGCAAGAATGAGAAAGAAGGCAAGAAAGAAGAAGTTGAGGCGTTTCGAGAAAATATAAACAAGAGAGCTTTTTGCAAAGAGGAGACGCTGCGCCATATTACGACGCTCCCGCGCACGGGACATCCCATGGATGCATTTGCAGCGGCTCTTTTAATCGCCGGCTTATGCGAAGGGACGGGAGACTATCGGGAAGACTGCCTCAATGTCATCGCCAAAATCCCTCAAATCGCAGCCTGTGTCATTAACCATCATGCCGGTTGGGGAGATACCCCCCGCCCACAGCCTGCCCTGGGATACATGGAAAATTTTGTCCACATGCTCCGGATGCGAGAAACAAAGACTCGGGAACTCGTTGAAGCCATGCGTCTTTTTAATGTTCTCCATTTCGATCATTGCGGAGGAAACCTTTCTACCTTTGTGGGAAAGGCCGTGGCCTCAGGTTTGGAAAATATGTATGGCTCTTTAAGCGCCGCTCTTTGCGCTCTTGCAGGACCGCGGCATGGAAGAGCGAATCAAGACTGCCTTGAATTTGTTCAAAACACGCTGAACGAGGTGGGGGAAAAGGGGACGGCAGCGGATGTGGAGAGGCTCGTGCGTAGGAAGCTCAAAAATAACGAGCTTGTTTTTGGATTCGGCCATGCCGTATTGCGCGTGGAAGATCCCAGAGCTACTGTCTGCTACGATTACTGCAAGCGTCATTTTCCTCGCCATCCTTTGGTTCGCATCGCGCAGCTTTTGCGTACGGAAGGGACGCGCGTTTTACAGGAAAATCCCAAAATCTCCAACCCTTATCCCAATATCGATGCGATCACAGGTTCTATGTTGGTTGCAGCAGGATTTCCCCATCCTCAATATTTTACTATTCTATTCGGCCTTTCAAGACTTGTGGGCATTGCGATTCAAATTGTCTATGAGCGGCTGGAAGCGCGAGGAGGGAAGGGAACTCCCATCATCCGCCCCTCTTATTTCTATCGATCCAGGAACCTATCCCGCCACTGAACGATATTTCAGCTCTTTTTCCTGCACAGGAAAAAAAGTCCAATCCCTATGGCCACTAAGAGAAAGCCGCCTCTTTGCAAAGACAAAGCCCTCTGAGCGTAAAAAGCAACGTCTCTTTTTCCTTTGGCTATTTTTTTATCGGCGGAGTCAAAAATCATCTTATCGCCTACCTCCTTTGTATAAGGAGTTAAACCAAACAATGTTTTCCCTGTGCTGACCTTTTTCTCCCCTTCTAAAATTTGCTGCCTGCCCTCAGATACTTTTTGTTGAATATAATGCGCTCCGAAAATACATCCAATTCCAACAAGGCCTATAATCACTCCAATCCATTGATTGCGTCTCATAAAATCACTCCTTTTGAGTATATATAGAGAACTATCTGAATTCCGTTTTTTTGTAATGCATAAAATTCGTTTCTTCCGTATTTCTCAATATAAGAGGGTATCTGCAAAGCGAAAGCGCGCTCGGCCATATCCTCGGAGGATGGCAGCCTTGCGTATTGTTTTGATGTTAGGATTTTTGGTTCTCTGCGGGTGCACGGCAAATAAAGCCCTCAGTACAATGACCGCCGCAGAAAATAACGTTTCTAATTTAACGTGTCTTTCGATAGGGATGAGTCAATCCGAGGTGTTGCGTATCATGCGCCATCCTTTTAAGGATAAGACTTATTTTATTGAAGACGATGTTTACGATGTTTGGTTTTATGTGACAGAGCAAACTCTGCTAGGACAAAGCCGTCTCATGCCCGTGAACTTGACGCCGCTCACTTTTAAAAACGGAATTCTTGTCGGAAAAGGGCATTCCTACTCCAACTATCTCAAGAAAAAAGAAGAAGAAAGAAGACATGCGCCTCCGGCGGAGCAGCCGCAAGAACCTCTTCCGGAAAAACCGGATCAGTCTTTATGAGGCTATCTCTTGGCTATCAAGTGCTTTTCGCCATTCTCTTCGGAGCGCTGACAGGCCTCTTTCTAGGGTCTTTTGCCAATGCCCTGCAACCCGTGAGCGATATCTATACCATGCTTCTGCAAATGGTCGCTTTGCCCTATATCTGC
>CAZZLR010000230.1:0-2070 GCA_964655045.1 uncultured bacterium
AGAGGATTCTTTGAGTAAAAAGGTGTTGTTTTTTATAAATTTTTAACTGAGGAAATTATGATCAATTTAAATAAAAGAAACTCTATCGATTCATATTACTCTTGTAAAGGGAGTCTTAGTGAATTTGGAGATAGGAATGAACAGAAGGTGGGGAATTTTTCCGGAAACGAAGCGGATCGGAATTCCCAACCCCAGAATTCTCCAGTTTCTCTTGCTATTTACAATGATTTAAGAAAAATGGTTGATAGAAACTTACTTCTAAGAAAAGAAAATAACCGTTTAAAATCAGTAGTCCAGAAATTGCAAGAAGAAAAAAAGAAAACGTTGGAGAATAAAGAAAAAACAGGGGAAGTGTATAATCGTTGTCTTTCTTTATTTTCTTCCTGCCCCTATTTTTTTTCCTCTCAAAAGTAAGAAATCTTCGGAGGGCGCAGCGACTGCGCCCCTCTATGTTTTCTGATTTCTTGTCGCTTGCTCAAGAGCAGATATAATTTCTTTTTGCGTGGAGGCCTCCGGAATGACAAGAGGGAGCCGTAACGCTTTTTGACATCGCCCAAGCAGGTGAAGGGCGAACTTGACACATTGCGGATTGCTTTCAAGAAACATCGCTTTACAGAGGGGAAGGAGTCGCTGCGCTATGTTCCCAGCTTCCTCCCATTGTTGATCCATCCCGGCGTAAATCATTTTCTTCCATGCATTTGGAAAAAGATTGCCGATGACGGAGATTGCCCCGACTCCCCCTTCTTTCAGGGTGTCTAGAGTGAGCGAATCGTCTCCTGAGAGAATGGGAATGGAAGATATTTTGCGCAGGGTGCGGATAAAGTGTAAATCTCCTGTGGAATCTTTGTATCCGGCAATTCCTTGGAGCTGTCCGATTTCAGCGATCGTTTCCGGATAAAGGAGAACACCGGATCGTCCCGGGTTGTTGTATACGATGACGGGAGCTCCGGCTTTTGCAATTTCGGTAAAATGGAGGATGGAGCCCCTCTGCGAGGGCTTGTTATAATAGGGGGTAACCGCTAAGACGGCGTTTGCGCCGCACCGCAGCAATTGTTCGCTGAGGCGAACTGAATGAAGGGTGCCGGCCGTTCCGCTGTTTGCAACAATGGAAATTTTTCCCGCGGCTCGTTCTGCGCAAAAGGAAATCACCCTTTTTTTTTCCGCATCGGAAAGGGTGAGGCTCTCCCCAGTGGTTGCGCAGCAGACGAGTCCGTCGGAGCCTTCTTGAATATGCCAAGCAACGAGCCCTTCTAACGCTTTCCAATCGATATTTCCGTTTTCTTGAAAGGGTGTGACGAGAGCCACGAATGATCCGGAGGGGGAAAATTGCATAGAAATGATTTTATCAGGCGTCCTGAAGGAGGTCAAGAGCTGCTTTATGGTACTCTTCTAAGGCAATTTCGTTGAGCATTTGATGGCATTTTTTAGCGAGTTGATAGAAGTGGGCCACGTCTTTTTTGCTTGCTTCCCCCATTTCGTACTGAAATGGGATTTCTTGAATGAGAATGACTTTTGTCTCCTCTTCGATTTTAAAAAATGTTGTATGTGGCTTAAACTTTATCCCGCTTCTTGATTCTATATATTTTTTGACGGAGTGGGCCATTCGATTTTGCGTTATATAAATGGGGATGGAAAGGATGAATAATCTTTTTTCCAAGTCAAAATCGATCTGTATATTTCGTTTTGTTGGGTAGGAAACTAAGCGATTTAATATCTCGTTGAGATCATTTTCCATTGTATTCTTATTATACATCTAATGCATATCTTCTTCAATAAAAATATCGCCCCATTCCGCTTTGCGGGCAGATCGATACAGGGGGGAGCTTTTGGGGATGATTTTTTCTTGAAACACTCCGCTTGTGGTGCAAAGAGAAAGTTTGACATGGCCGCTTTGTTTTCGGGGGTGGCGCACAATGCGGTGATGCGCATCCGTTTTGTGTGGGGTTTGAGAAGCAATGAGGTAAGAATATTTTTCATCTTCATATCCTTTTTCTCCTCCGTTGATGTAGCGATGCAGTCGGCTGCGCGCTAAACGCGCTGTGAAGTGGCAGCAGTCTTTTCCGGCTAAAG
>CAZZLR010000231.1:0-2051 GCA_964655045.1 uncultured bacterium
AGATTTGAACTGTCCTCCCAATCTTCGAACGGCATATGTTTTCCCCACCTGCCTAGCCCCACGTAACAGAAGAGGTTTGCGGAAGCGGTTTACGGAAAGGGTCAGTTTTCCATCGGTCTAGGTGGAAGTCTATGATTCTCTTGAACATGGCTAAATTCCAAGGTAAAAATGGATCTGTTTTGGTCGTATTCCAACCCAAATATGTATGGTTTTTGGCTAAATTCCAAGGTAAAAACGACTTTTAAACATATTTGAGCGGGACAGGCTTGTTGGGCATGATCTTGGGGATTGCCTTCCGAGATATGACACTATTTGTTGCTTTGTATTATCCTAAATTCGTAAATCGCGCCTGAATAGAAGGAGGGATTTTTGAAATTTTTTTCCATTTACCCCTTTGCTAAGTGCTGAGCCAGTTGATTAAAAATAAGAGCATGAAACGGGTAAAGACTATACCAATATAGCCTCCCCAAGACCCCATTAGGACGAAAAGAAGCTGTTTGTTGCAGAGTCCCTCCTGTTTCATGAGGGATGATCTCAAATTCAAGCCAGGCTTCACCTGGCAGTTTCATTTCAGCATAGAGGAGAAGACGCCGATTTTTTTCATCTGCGAGGAGGACGCGCCAAAAATCAAGGGCATCTCCTGTTTTTAGCCGTGTTGGGTGCGTCCTGCCTCGGCGCAGTCCGATTCCTCCCACCAATTGATCGAGAAAGCCTCTCACTTTCCAAGCCCAGTTCATTGCGAGCCAGCCCTTTTTCCCTCCCAGAGACCACACTCGTTTTTGCACTTGCTCTATTGGGCAGGAAAAGGGGAGGGTCTGTTGATTTTTTAAGATGCCGAATCGGGGAACATGGGTATACACGGAGAGATCTGGATGCAAGTGAGAGCCGGTCAAGGTATCCTTCCAGCTGGAAGGCACCCAATCTTCTTCGATGCGGGTGAAAGCGAGCTTCACAGCTTCTTGATAGGTTAAAAGTTTTCGTGGAAAGAGTGTTGCGATCCGGTTTTCTTTGCATACGACGTTATTCATGAGGCTCTCGACTAGGAAGCGAGCTAGAGAAAACCGTGTGCCGGTGATAAAAAAGAGCCAATAGGAAGAAATGCGCGGCGTGAGAACCGGTACGGTGAAAATTCTCCGTTTTAATCCTCTCGCTTGCGCAAACTGCAATAGAAGTTCTTTATAACTGAGGACATCGGGTCCCCCGATCTCAAACGATTGATTCAAACAAGCTCGATTGCCGAGGACGAGTGTCAAATAGATTAAAACATCACGTACGGCGATGGGTTGCGTGATGTGGTTAAGCCATCGAGGAGCAATCATGATGGGTAGCTTCTCCACTAAGTCTCGGATGATTTCAAAAGAAGCGCTCCCTGATCCGATGATGATGCCAGCCATCAAGATCGTTACGGGAACGGTTCCTTGCTTTAGAATTTCTCCTACTTTTTTTCTTGAGCTTAAGTGGTGGGAAAGGAGGCTTTCGTTGGCAAGGCCGCTTAAATAGATGATTTGTTTTGCTTGGGTGTTTGCCAATCGATTTGCAAAATTTGTTGCGGAAGCGGCTTCTAATTCGGAAAATTTTTGCGATTCGCTCATCGAGTGGACAAGATAGTATGCGGCTTCGATCTCTTTTGGGATCTGCAAGAGGGAATCGGGGTTGAGAAGATCTGCTTCTAGGACATGGATCCGAGATAGCCACTTTTGAGGCGTCTCGATCCGGAAGCGGCTTCTGACCAGGGCGTAGATTTCATGGCCTTCTTCTAATAGGCGGGGAAGGAGGCGGGTGCCGATATACCCGTTGGCTCCGGTAAGCAGGATCTTCATTCCGGTGGGTATAATCCATCTTTGTATTCCTTGCCATCGCTTTTTTGCAAATAGCAGCGGGAGGTCTTAGCTTAGCTACTGGTCTAAATTTATGGGACCATTATATCTCAAGACCTTGGGCTAGGATGTAATTTTATTTTTTTCAATTAGTATAAAATGTATGCTTTAAGAAAAAATCTAAAATGACGGCTCATATGAAAAAGAGATTTCTAAGCTCCCTCTTTTTATTCA
>CAZZLR010000232.1:0-2015 GCA_964655045.1 uncultured bacterium
GAAGGAAGGTTCAACAACTTGAACCGGAACGGGAACTTTGTTCTGCATAATTTTTTTCTAGAAGTCTTTGTAAACGGCCGGACATTTTTTGTGCAAGAGAATCGCTTGCCAAACTCTCGGGAAAAGAGCTTTTCTCCGGGGGGGGCTGATTTCCCGTCATAAATTCCAAGAAAAAAGCAAGGCGCCCCCTTAACTCCCTTCTTGGAACAATACAATCGAGCATTCCCTTTTCCAAGAGAAACTCTGATTTCTGCGCCCGTGGCGGCAGCTTTTGGCCTATCGTCTGTTCCACAACCCGAGGGCCTGCAAACGCAACAAGAGCCTCCGGCTCTGCAATGATTACATCGCCAAGAGTCGCAAAAGAAGCGGTAACACCCCCTGTTGTAGGATTCGTAACAATAGAAATATAGGGAATGCCCAATTCGCTCAGCTTCGCCAACGCAGCCGACGTCTTTGCCATCTGCATTAAAGAGAGGGTGGATTCTTGCATTCTTGCGCCACCGGAGGCGGAAACAATCACGAGGGGAATCTTACGGGAGCAGGCCAACTCAATTAAAAGGGTCAGTTTCTCCCCTACAACGGAACCCATGGAACCGCCCATGAAAGAAAAATCGAAAACGGCTAAAGCCATGGGGATTCCCTGCAATTGGCAGGTTCCCGTGCAGACGGCCTCGGTACGCTTCGTCTTCAGTTCCGCCTCGCGCAGCCGTTCCGTATAAGGTTCCGTATCTGTAAAATGAAGGACGTCGACAGATCGAATTTCCGAAAAAATTTCTGTAAAAGTTCCCTCATCCGACAGTAAATCAATTCTTTGCTTAAGAGATAAACGGTAGTGATGATCGCACTTCGGACAACAATTACAGTTCTGCTGCAATTCATTCGCATGGATCAGCTCGGAACATCCCGAGCACTTAATCCACCCGCTGAATCCATCCTTTTTCGAAGTCTGGATCTTGATTTTTGGCTTGCTTCGCGAAAATAATCCCATACTACGTCGCTATTATACCATGCCCCTGTAAAGGGAGCAAGCTTTCGTTCTTCCCCCTCTCAAAAGGGGGAAAGGAAAAAAATCACAAAGCGAGAGAAAAGCGCTCCTCAATGGCCTTCCAATGGAAAATCTGCCAGCACGCTTTTACATAGTCAGCTCTAACATTCTTATATTGAAGATAATACGCATGCTCCCACACACCGATCCCTAAAATAGGGATCAACCCTTGAGTACTCAAGGGGTCTTGGTTCGCGCAAACGGAAAGTTCTAATCGGTTCAATCCTTTATGGTAGCCAAGCCATCCCCAACCCGATCCTTGGATCGCAATGGCCATGGCGGAAAACTTTTCTTTAAAATTGTCAAAAGAACCAAAATCTTTTTTAATCTTCTCGGCCAAAGCCCCCTTTGGCTCTTGCGGGGCGCCATGGGGAGGAGCAAGGAGAGTCCAAAAAATACTGTGATTGATATGCCCCCCTCCGTTAAAGCGAATTGCCGGTTGCAGCGCAATCATCGCGGCGGCGTCTTGCTTCGCTTCAGCCTCTGCATACTTATCCAAGGCTGCATTGAGATTCGTCACATATCCTTGATGGTGCTTAGTGTAATGTAGCTGCATGATTTCCGCGGAAATCACAGGCTCAAGCGCATTAAAATCATAAGGAAGATCCGGCAATGCGTAGGGATGTTTGCGAGGATCGGTCATAGAATCATTCTCCAACTTTTCAAAGTGTTTGGGTATATGAACCTATCCCAGTAATAAGTTTCAGTCGATTCTTCGGTTCTTTTGAGCCGAAAAATCGACTGAAACTTATTACTGGGATAGGTTCATGAAAGCCATTTATAAGGAAAGCAAAAATTAACATCAAGAAAATAGGAAAAATGAATTCATCCCGAGGCGGGAAACCCCGCCCTTAAGGGCGGGGTTTTTCAAAATATGACATTATTTATTGCTCTTGGTATTAAGGGGTATCTTGGCAGGTGACCGAGCATTAAAACGAATTTTTGAATATATTGAAATTTATGGCAGACT
>CAZZLR010000233.1:0-2006 GCA_964655045.1 uncultured bacterium
TTTTCAGGTTGCTTGAGTATAAACTTTTTATTTGATTTTTGCTCGAAAAATTTGGCATGCTTCGGTGTTCGGCAAAAAAAACGAAAGACAGAGACTTCTTAAAGGAACATGCAAAACCAATCTATACCCAAACAACCTGAAAAGTTGGCGTTTAGGCCAGCGCGAAAGCTCTCGCGGATTGTAAATCATCCAACCGCGAGTCTTTGCAGACACACTCTAAATACCAAAAGCAACAAATAATGTCATATTTGAGTATATTTCCTATTTTAATGATGATGTGCCTTGCGTGCGAAGCCTGCGCCGCGGCGGCGCCGCGAGAAGTGGACGCTTCTTCTTTCAGCATGGATAAAAAAGCGCATCCCCCTCAAGAACCAATCTGGACGCGAAAAAATACTCTACAAAAAGAAGCAAGCGCAGATCCGCAGCAATCTTCGGAGGGGATTGTCCCTTTGCAAAAAACGGGCAGTTTCTGCACCGAGGTTGATTTTTTATATTGGCAGTCGAGTGTATGGGGATTAAACTTTGCCGCAATCGCATCGGGAGGGGGGGCTCTCTCGTTTTCCGAAACAGCATATACCCCCTCCTTTGACTGGAAAGCGGGACTGAAAGCCGCAATGAGCTACTATCTCGATTTCGACGGATGGCAGATCGACGGCCGGTGGACATTTGCGCAAGGAGAGACATTCTCGACAAGAAACGCTCCCCTTTCCCCTCCTGATTCAGGAGTCGTCCCTTTTTGGTTTTATCCTTTCTACGATGTCTCTTTGCCGAGCCGCGTCCGCTTCACGAACGCCGCTCTGCGATGGAATTTATATTTTAATTCCATCGATCTCGAAATCGGGCGCAGCGGTTCTCTTTCCCAGCGAATCGATCTACGCCTTTGCAGCGGACTGAAAGGCGCTTGGATTCGTCAATATCTACGAACTTCTTACGCCGACGGTTCCACCATTTTCGCAATCATCCCGGGGCTTGCAGGATTGACGCAGCTATCCCTCCAAGAAAGCTATATCGCTTTTAAAAATGAAACTTGGGGAGCGGGGCCCCTATTTGGTTTTCATTCCTTGTGGAATCTTTTTTGGGGATTTTGCGGCATAGCCGACGCGCAGTTTTCCCTCCTTCTCTCGACAGCCTCTGTCAGCCGCAGCCAAAGCGACCGCAACCAAGACTCCGGAGGCGTTCCCATCCCCTTTTCCCTTTCCTTAAACACACGTTCCCTGCAACTCAAGCCCGCTTTCGAAGGGCAGCTCGGTCTGCAATGGAAACATAGCTTCAATCGAAAAAATGCCCTCGAAATCGCTTTTGCCTACGAGGTGCAATACTGGTGGGCGCAAAATGAATTAAGGCGCAGCACTTCACATGCGGCGCCAGGATCTTTGCTTCCCGTGCAAGGAGATCTCCAAATGCAAGGATTGACCTGTAGGGCGGGCTATGTCTATTGATCGATTTCTTTGGAAATCTTTTTTATTTTTATGGTTTGCTCCTCTGGGATTGATCGCGCAAAGCCCGATCCTCGAATCAATCCGCCAAGCCAAAGAAAGGGATCATCCCCCCGCCGTCTCCGTCGTTGCAGAGCCCCGCGAACGGTTTCAGGTGGAGGGTTCCTTTCTCTTTTGGGAAACGAAAGAAGACGGACTCGCATTTGCCGCGCTCAATGAAGCCGGCGCAAAAGCCGTCAACGCCCGCATTTCTTCCGTCAACGCGTCTTGGACGCCTGCGTTTAAACTCCTGTTAGGCGCTTATCTTTTCGATCCTCTTTGGGAAATCAACGTTCGCTGGACCTGGCTTTATTCACGATCCAAAGCCAACCTTTCCCGCGATCTCGCAAGCGGAGGAATTTTTCCTTTGTGGGCGCTGCCTCAATCTAATCTCGACGCGCCCCCTCTTTATTCTTCTTCGGCAGCCACGCTCCTCATGCACTGCAACGCGCTTGACCTGGAGATAGGATCTATGGAAACGATGTCTCCTTTTTTTTCTTTAAAACTTCAAGGAGGGTTGAAGGGCATTTC
>CAZZLR010000234.1:0-1995 GCA_964655045.1 uncultured bacterium
GTCGACTGGGTTTTTGACTTTGGGCAAAAGAAATTCGAAGTCTGGAAAAGAGACGGCGCAAGAGTACATTTAGGGGTTCTCCGCGAAAGGAATGAACAACCAGGTCTAATCAAGACCCTTATCAAGGTCGTACTTCTCAGCTCCCTCCTCTTCCCGCTCATAGCGCTCATCATTAAGCTCGCCGTACGGAACAACAAGGATTTCCATATCCTCAATACATCCGCTAGAAACGGCCCATCCGTAGAGGGACTGAGAAAATGGGCGAATGGCGATGCAGAGAGGCTGTGCGTTGCGTACAAAATCTTGTGGTGTTATATAAAAGAAAACCAAACCTTATCCCTTGAGAATCACTCCTTGACCTCCCTTCCCCCTGAAATCGGCAAACTGAAACAGTTACGCAGCTTATCCCTCGATCACAACAAACTCACCTCCCTTCCCCCTGAAATCGGCAAACTGAAACATTTACGCAGCTTATCCCTCTGTCGCAATCAGCTCAAATCTCTACCCGAAGAAATAGGTCATCTCAATCAACTGGAGACCTTAATCCTCGATCACAACAAACTCACCTCCCTTCCCCCTGAAATCGGCGAACTGAAACAGTTAAGCCTCTTATTCCTCCCTCACAATCAGCTCGAATCTCTACCCGAAGGAATAGGTGATCTCAATCAACTGGAGACCTTAATCCTCGATCACAACGAACTCACCTCCCTTCCCCCTGAAATCGGCGAACTGAAACAGTTACGCCGCTTATCCCTCGATCACAACAAACTCACCTCCCTTCCCCCTGAAATCGGCGAACTGAAACAGTTACGCCTCTTATCCCTCGATCACAATCAGCTCAAATCTCTACCCGAAGAAATAGGTCATCTCGATCAACTTGAAACATTAGACCTATACGAAAATCAATGCACTTCATTACCATTAAGTGTTATTGCTTTGCCACAAGCAAAGACAATTTATTTACATAAAAATCAAATCCCTCAAAATCTTCTCACTTTCTACGTGGAAATTTTCACATGGCGATTCCAACAGAAGTGGAACATGGAATCTCCTGCCGAAACGAAAACCAGGCTTGAAAAAGATGCGCAAGCCAGAAAAAATCTATGCATGCCCAACTCTCGCGCACTCGACGCACTGTTTCAAGAACTCGAAATGCTGCGTCTTAAACACATGGCGTCTTTGCAAAATCCTTCCGACCACAGCATCGATGTCCACGAAGGTTCCGCATGGGAAAAACCGGAATCGCGGGCTGCCTTTGCTATCCGAGCTCTCCGGATCATACAAGCTGACAAAACTCAAAAAGAGTGGGAAAAGGCCGCTACAGAATGTGCCCAGTACATTCAAAACCTTCCGGAAGGAGAGAAAAAAACAAACGCGCTTCTTGCTTTATACAAACGGAAAATCTCACCCGATATCCGAGGGTTTGCCCCTTTGCTAGAACCCTCTCAACAAATAGACCTGAATATCAGCAGGGGTTATTTCGTTATTTCTACCGGAATGGAATTCATTGGACGTACTTGGCTATTCATTACCCAATGCCTAAAGGATAAAGATCAAGAACAGGCTCAAGACAGTCTCATTACGGCGCTTTCCGACTCGATTGAAGGAGATCAAAGAGTATGCAATCCGGGAAAGGTATCTCGGATCACCGCCAGCGTCATCGAAGGATATTTCCCCGGATTCGATAACCCTCATGTATCTCATGTAGAGCAATCTTCCCCAATGACCGGGAAAGATGCTATCAAAGCGTTTTTTGAAATTACCAAACATCAGAAGATAAGGGAGCCTCAGGAACTCCTACAAACAGCGATGGGCTGGGTAAACGAGCAGCCTCGCCCCATTGAAAAAAAGTCATTTTTAAAAGAGATGGTGGGATATATCCAAGAAGGGTTCGGCTAGACAATTTTCTCGGGTCTGAAATTTTCTGAAAACAGCGGTGAAATCCCAGGCCTTAAGGCCTTGAAGTTACCCACATTTTTCTAGTACCCAGATCAT
>CAZZLR010000235.1:0-1969 GCA_964655045.1 uncultured bacterium
CCTCCAAATGGCCATATATTTTAGCACAATCAAAATTTTAATGCGTCAGCCCTGCCTCCCAATACCCAAATAACCTAAAAAGTTGTATATTTGACAAAAACAAACAAAATAGACTATCGTTTTTCACCACAACCAGCCTAAAATAGAGGATTTAATAATGATAAACAACAATAGGGGTTTCTACTTCGATGACGATGGCATGGGGTACGACCACTATCACATCGATTTTAGAACTAGAGAAAATCAAATTAAGGATGCTGCGATCTATGGAGTGGTGACTTTAGTTGGTTTGACAGCCACAGCTGCACTGATTGCCTCTCTTATCACCGCATCCCCTATAGCCTTGATCATTTGTATCGCTGCTTCCGCTCTTGCCTTTCTTGCTCTTTGCATCGTTGCCATCTGTTCAAGGGAGAGTGTAGAGCGGCGAGCCACTGTGCTTCTTAGCCTCATTTGCCCGCAAGTCGCCATCCCTTATATGATTACGTTTGTCATCGCAAAATCAATAAGAGCAATAATCATCGCGATAGGAGCATGCATTACCGGAAATTACAATTAATACCGAAAGCGATAAGAGGATGTCTACAGGTCATTCGCCGGGTGCTGTGGAGCGGTTTCTGTCAAACCGTTTCCTGCAGTAAGGCCGAAAAAAGAAGGGATCTTCCATAGGATTGGGGTTGTCCCCTCTTGTTGGAAGAAAAGAATTTCCACAGAAGGCGATACATAAGCGCTTGAAAAAAAAGAAAGCTCCCACGAATCCACTTCTTCTCCGTTGCATACGATTTTCTGCGCCTTGAATCGAATAGGAGAAAAGTGCGACCGTCTTGAAGAATCTAAAGAAAAACATTCAAAAATCCAAAAGCGTCCCTCTTTACGAAAAACACCTTTCCAATCGACGTCTCCATATACTGCCATCCGATAAACGTTCAGGCAGCGAGACTGAATCTGATGAATTTTCGTGCTGAAACGCCTTTTTTCCACCAATGCATAAACCTTCTGTCCTACTGCTGCCGAAACAATCAAGAGGAGGCTTAGACCGATCATCACCTCTAAAAGAGTGATTGGATTATTCCTCTTCGGAAAAAGAGGCTTCCGGGTTGTTTTTCTTCTTATATTGATCATGAGCAGCAGATCCTATCTTAAAATCATTCTTGCTTCGATCATATCGAATCGAAAACTCAACGCCCCAGCCGTCCTGCACAATTTTATCGCAATTTTTCGCCAAATTATGCCGTTTTAAAAAATCGGCGGGATCTTTTGCCACCGCATCGCCGTCCGCTCCTTCCTCCACGCAAATCAAAAGCAGATCGTGCAGCTGCTCTTTAGCCAGCTCCGTGCGAAAGCTGCGCCCCTTATCCAAGGAGCCTTTCATATTGTATCCCACGGCTCCTGTAATCAGGGTAATTAAAAAGATCACGATCATGATCTCTAAAAGAGTGAATGCCCTTTTCTTTTTTCTCATTTTTTTCCCCCGTCGCAATCTTAAGATTTTTGAGTATAGGGAAAAAGCCTTCTCTTTGCAAACAAGCAATGAGTCCCGAAGAGAAATATTCTTCGAAAAAAGCCGGACTTTGATCTCGACTAGTGTGAAAACCCAGGCCTTAAGGCCCTGGATTTGTGTTGGTTTGGGAGGGGGCTTCGAGCTCCTCCCAACCCGTTTTTGAAAAACCCCGCCTTGGGATCAATGCATAATGACAAAGCTAATCATGGCGTTCACACGAAAACTGACTATTTTCTCATGTTCCACGTGAGCATGAACCCATTTTACGTCGATTTGCTTAATATTCTTAACTGTTTTGCTCGCCTCTTTCACCCCATTTTGCAGAGCGTCTTCCACCGAGTTCCCTTCGCAAATTACTTCAATCACTTTAACAATAGACATAACACTCCTATTTTTTTACGATTTTTATTTTTTTTGCCTGCATCTCTTTTGCCTTCCTAAAAACAACGCGGACAACCCCATTTTCAT
>CAZZLR010000236.1:0-1945 GCA_964655045.1 uncultured bacterium
ATCACTCAGCAGGGAGAATGGCGCCCTTGTATGTTTCTAGAATATGTTTTTTCATAGCCTCCGAGGTCATGACGGCTTTCAAAGCCTGAAGATCTTCTCTTCCTTCTTCTCCGATACGGATCGCAATAATATTGGCATAAGGAGATGCGGAGCTTTCTAATACGAGCGCCTCTTTTTGGGGAGAAAGTCCCGCTTGCAAAGCATAGTTTGTATTGATCGCCGCGATCACAGCATCTCCCAAAGAGCGGGGCGCCATGGCTGCATCCACCTCAATAAAGCGCAAATGTTTGGGGTTATCCACAATGTCAAAAACGGTTGCTGTAAAAAGATCCGGCGCGCCCAAACGAATCAATCCGTGTTCCTGCAATAAAAGCAGAGCCCGCCCCTCGTTCGTTGGATCGTTCGGCACAGCGACAAGATCTCCTTCCTTGAGATCCTGTAAGGAGCGGATCTTTTTAGAATAAATGCCCATGGGCTCGATTTCCACGGCGACGAGTGGCTCAATCGGATAATGAAACTGTTTGATTTGCTCTTCCAGAAAAGGAAGATGCTGAAAAAAGTTGGCGTCCACCTCCTTGTCCGCCAAGGCGCGATTGGGAAGATTGTAATCTTCCATGGTCACCACAATCAGGTTGACCCCCTTGTCTTTCAAAGCATTTTGTGCAAACGCGAGAAGCTCTGCTTGCGGAACGGGAGTCGCGGCGACTCTCAAGCCCGTTTCCCGTTTGACGCAGCCCGCAGCCAAACAAAACGCCACGCACAAAATTGTAAACAACCTCACCTTTCCCCCCTCTTTTTTAAAATAGAGTCCGCCCATAAAGCTCCGCACCACTGCACTCCTTGCACAACGGCAATGAGGAGAAGCGTTGTGGCTACCATAATCGGCGTATTAAATCGATTATATCCATACTGGATCGCCACCTGTCCAAGCCCCCCTCCCCCTACAAGGCCCGCCATAGCGCTATATCCTATGAGGTTTACCAGAGTGGCCGTAAAACTTGCAACCAAGGAGGCAGACGCTTCCGGAAGAAGGATTTTATACACAATCTGGACAGGAGTCGAGCCCATCACGATGCCGGCTTCAATCAAATGAGGATCGACCGCTCTGAGATTCGTTTCAACGAGACGGGCAAAAAAAGGCGCTGCGGCAAAGGCTAAAGGAACGACGGCGGCGTTTGTGCCCAGGCTCGTTCCTACGATCCATCGAGTTACAGGAATCAAAGCGATCATCAGAATCGCAAAAGGAAAGGACCTTCCTATATTGACAAGGGTCGATACAATACGATACAGAAGGCGGTGCTTCCAAATCCCCCCCTCCCAGCTCAACGCTAAAAACGCTCCCATGAAAAGACCCGCGATCCCGGCGAAAAAAGCAGAACAAAACACCATATACAAAGTGTTTCCCAGTTGCAAAGGAAGAAGGCTCAGCGCAAGGTAGACATCAGTCAGACGCATAGAGCATTTCCTCCCAGCGCACCTGATGTTCGGACAAAAATCGAAGCGCTGCTTGCAAATGGGAAGGCTCTCCCGAAAGTTCTACAACTAACGTGCCCAAAGTCATATTTTGAACCTGATCGATCCAGCCCAATAAAATATTTGCCTCAACGCGATACTGTAAAGCCATTCGGGAAATTAAAGGCATTTCCGCCGACGCCCCTTGAAAGTGAAGGCGCAAGAACTTCCGGCTCGGCGAAGAAGCGCGGATCAACGCAGGAGGAATCTCATGATGGGCGCTTTGAATCCATTGCTGCGTTGTGGGATGGGTCGGCCGGAAAAAAATTTCCCGCACTAATCCCTGTTCCACAATTTCTCCCGCGTCGAGCACGGCGACCTTCGTACACACTTTTTTGACCACTCCCATATCATGGGTGATTAAAATGACCGTGAGACCCAAACGCTTCTGCAAATCTTGCAGCAAGTCGAGAATTTAACGCATCGTTTGCGG
>CAZZLR010000237.1:0-1929 GCA_964655045.1 uncultured bacterium
ATCGATATGGATCTAAAAAATATTCGCATTGCAGATATAGAAATTTTTATTACCGCGGCGCACGCCAGGAGCCTGGGTCGTTCGGCGGCCTTGCACCACTTGAGTCAAAGTGCGGCGAGCATCGCCGTGCAGCGGGTCGAAAGGGCGTTTGGCCTCTCCTTATGCACCCATGAAAAAACAAGATTTACGCTCACCTGCGAGGGACAGGTGTTGCTCCCAAAGCTGGAAGCTTGGGTGCATCAATTAAAAAATATAGCCGGCTCAGAAACAAAAATTCCCGTGCGCCTTGCAACAACGCATGCCCTGGCGCAGATCCTTCTCCCTGCGGCTTTATCGTTAGGAGCGATCGAATTCAAACACTTGCGCCCCGACGCCGCTTATGCGGCGATCTTGCGGGGGGAGGCCGATGCGGCGTTTGTTCCGGACAACGCCCCTTGGCTCAATGTTCAAACCACAGAGATCATTCAAGGGGAATTTTTACTCTATGCGCGACGCCAGGGGATGCCTGTGCAGCCTGTGATTTTACCTGAAGATCAAATGGAAGTGTTATGGCTGCAGCAAAATTGGGAAAAAATCCATCGCACGCCGCTGCCTATCAAAGCGCGCATCCCGAGTTGGTCGCTCATTGCCAGCATTTGCCAGAGCTCTGACGAAGTAGGATTGCTCCCCGATTTTTTAGCGGAACCCTTTCATCTTCATCCCGTGGATTGGCAGCCCAAGGGGGCGCCTTACCGCATCCTCGCACTCTCTCGTCCGGAAAATAAAGAGATCAAACCTTTGATCGAAGGGATTGTTGATGCTCTCCGTAATATCAGACGCCCAAAATAATCCAAAAACTCGACGAAAAATATTACTGGGATAGGTTCATCCCGAGGCGGGAAACCCCGCCCTTAAGAGCGGGGTTTTTCAAAAACGGGTTGGGAGGGGTTCGAAGCCCCTCCCAAACCAACACAATCCCAGGCCTTAAGGCCTGGGTTTTCACGATCAAAAGTAATGTTGCATTGATTTTTAGCGCTTGCGATACGCTTTGAAGTGGACGTCTTGTTCGCAAAAAATCACAACGATCCCCTTGTCCCTCGCCGATTCATGAAATCGATGCAACACGACCTCATGCTTTTGGGGTTGCTGATGCACAACATAAATACATCGGTTTTTGCATTGCGCGGCGGCTAGAATTTCCGCTTTTCCTCCCCAGGTTCCTTGTTCTCTCATCGTCTGAAAATAATATTCAGGATTCTTCTCTTTTGGCTCGCACGTTTTCTCCTCACGCAGCCATTCCTCTATAAGAGGAAGAAACGTATCCTTATTTTGCTCTATATACTGTACAATCTCCTTTCTTAACGTGAACGCTTCTTCTTTTGTCGCTTTCTTACATCCAAAAACCGTCGCCAGCGATAAAAATAGGCAATTTCCACCAGCCCCGCAATCCTCGAGCGTGTATTCTTTCGCGATCTGCTGCGGCGCCAAGCTACTTGCCTCTCTTTCTATCTGACACAAACGCTCTAACGCCTCTTGAAATGGTTGCGGTCTTGCAAGAGAAAATACAACGGATTGAGAGTCGCAAGAAAGCTGCAGAGAAAACGGATTTTTCTTCTCAAAAGAAAAGTTCTCTATCTTTGATAAAGAATCTAAAGACAACCCATTCCAAAGCCGCTGTTCCATTGTTTTTTTTTGCTGACATAGTTCTTCACATTGGGCAAGCACCTCTACAAGAGCCTCTAGCGTACAAGAAGTTTGGCATTCCGACCAACGTGCGGCCAATTGATCGATCTTTTCTATAAAAGCAGCGATATCGCTATCTTTCATATTATAGGAAAGTTGTGGTGCAATCCGCGATGTCGCAAAGCCGTCACATTCCCAAGGGAATTTCTTTTGTTGTGTGCACTCCAAGAAGGCTTGCAGGGCTTGCGGCGTGAGATCCGTGCTCGT
>CAZZLR010000238.1:0-1926 GCA_964655045.1 uncultured bacterium
AACTGGAAATGTTTTTCGATTTGTTGGTTATAATATTTTGGCGATGTTGGGAATTGGTTTGATTTTTTTGGTTCTCAACTTGCGTAAAACTGTGAAGAGGCTTGATTGAATCGGATTTTGGCTCTTGCATGGAAGGAATTGATTGCTGTTTGGCGCGATCGAAAGAGTCGATTTATTTTGATTGTTCCGCCTTTGCTACAGCTATTTATTTTTGCTTTTGCTGCGACTCTTGATGTGGAGAATGTGACTTTGGGGATTTTGAATCGCGATGCTGGGGAGCAGGGCTTTTATCTTGTAGAGCGGTTTCGGGGTTCTCCCACTTTTACTCATCTTGTCCACTTAGGCGCAGTGGAGGAGATCGCTCCTTTTATTGATAACCAGAGGGGTTCTGTTGTTTTATCGATTGATGAAGAATTTTCGAAAAAATTAGATGCGAAGGAAAAAGCGTCGCTCCAGATTATTTTAGATGGACGCAAATCGAATAGCGCCCAAGTAGTTTTGGGATATATAGGGACGATTGTCCATTGTTTTATGCATGATTTTTCGAGGGAGCCGGCATTCATTGAGCTTGTGCCCCGCAATTGGTTTAACCCGAATCTTCTTTATTATTGGTTTACGGTGCCCGGTTTGTTGGCTGTTTTGACGATGTTGGAGGCGATTTTGATCACCGCTCTTTCGGTGGCTAGGGAACGGGAGCTGGGGACGTTCGATCAGCTCTTGGTGTCTCCTTTGCGTCCGGGAGAAATTTTATTGGGAAAAACGATCCCTTCGATCGTGATCGGGATGATCGAGGGGACGGTGATTCTTTTGGCTTTGAGTGTTGTTTTTCGGATTCCGATCCATGGATCGATTGTTCTTCTATATTGCGCGATGTTCTTTTTTGTTGCGGGGACGACGGGGATCGGCTTGCTGATTTCTTCTTTTTGCGCTACGCAGCAGCAGGCGATCTTAGGGGCTTTTTTATTCATTACTCCGGCGATCCTGCTCTCCGGTTTTGCTACGCCCATTGAAAATATGCCCGAGTGGCTGCAAATGGCCACCTATCTCAATCCGGTCCGTTATTTTTTGTATATTGCGCGCGGTGTTTGTCTGCGCGGGATTCCGCCGAGCGTGATCTTGCAGCATACGTGGCCGCTGGCTCTCATGGCTATTTTTCTTCTGGCTGCCGCCTCTCGATTTTTCCGTCGGCGGTTTTTTTGACCTATGCCCAATGGCGCCTTGCAACAGTTCTGAGGTCGACGATTTGGTGAATCAGCACGGATCCTATCACGATCGACGTAATGACTACAGAGAGCGCGGTAACGTCGAGGGCATATTTATCTGAAACCACATTAAGAGCGTAGCCATATACAGAGCAGACCGGTTGACGTAGATGAAGATTGCAGGATTCATTGAGATTGCTTAAGAGAACCCAAGACAGGTTGTCCAATAGTAAGTTTAAAGCTAAGAGAGTTGCGAGTTTGCCTGTAGTATGCATGGTTTGGTCGACAGTGTTCAAAATATGACATGAGATGCGATTTTCCATTTGATGGAAAGCATTCGAAATGCGATTCCCTGATTGCTCAATAATATCTACAACGCGGTGCGTCGTTCGATGGGCGATATTTGAAAAATGGGTTGTCATGGACCCAATGTCCTGTATAAAATCATTGACATTTGTTTGATTCGTATTGAACACAAGTTGTCTGGGTATGTGATATCCAGTCGTATATCTAATCGAATTATTTTGGTTAAAGGGATCTGCCACCCAAGAAACTACAGTTTGAGAATACGGAGAATAATAGGGAGAAAATGTTTCCAGTTCGTACCATTCCCGGTCAACAATATTTTCTGATAAGGTGTTTTGATGCGCTATATTGATAATGGAATAAATCGTGTCTGATTAACCCAGAGACGCTTATGAGCAAAAAGCCCGCTGAATTTTAC
>CAZZLR010000239.1:0-1920 GCA_964655045.1 uncultured bacterium
CATCAAACCGATGCGCAGCCTTTCATCCGAAGAGTCGAATCTTCGCCTGAAGGGGCTTTCTTTTCTTCATCACAACACCCGCAATTTCCTATTTCGGACTTAAAACATGCAACTTCGATCGATCTCTTTCTTTTTGCTATGGAGCTTTGCTGTAACTCCGTTTTACCTGCAATCTATGCGGTAGACGAATATGGGAAAAGCAAATACAGGAACACCAATGACTGAAAGACCAAAAATCTCGATCTACATCGCAGCTAGCATCGATGGCTACATCGCACGTAAAGACAACAGCTTAGATTGGCTCGACAGGGTGGGCGGCTTCGACGAAGATTACGGGTTTAAGAAACTACTCGACAGCATCGACACACTGATCATTGGTCGGAAGACCTATGAAATAGCTACGACCGTGCCAGATCCATATCCGGGAAAAAGAGTTGTCGTTTTGAGCAATACGCTGAAATCTGTAAGAGAGGGGATGGAACTCTATCGTGGAGACCTCGCTGAACTGGTCGCAAAATTGCATTCGCAAGGGACGCGCCATATCTGGGTCGATGGAGGAGTAACGATTTCTCAATTTCTTGCGTCTCAAATGGTCGATACAATGACCATAGGGATCATTCCGATCATTTTAGGAGAGGGACTCCCCCTATTCAATGTGGTTGGTAAAGAGCTTCCTTGCCGTCTTATCTCTTCTCAGAGCTACCCGAGCGGCCTCGTTCAACTCAATTACGAGCTCATCAACGAGTTCACACCTGCGAAGGACAAGATCATCTTCAAGGTCGTAGACTTTGGCAGCGATGACTATAAGAAATCTGTATCTCTTCGAGAAGAAATTCTGCGCAAGCCTCTAGGCCTGACGTTCACCGAAGCAGAGTTAGAATTGGAAAAGGAGCATATCCATATCGCAGGTTTTCTCGGGCAAGAGCTCTGCGCAACGGCCGTCTTAGTGCCTGAAGGCACAACGACTAAGATGCAACGGGTCGCTATCAAGTCCTCTTTCCAGAATAAAGGCATTGGATCGCTAATGATGACTTTCTGTGAAGAATATGCTCGAGAAAAGGGATACGGGTCGGTTTATTGCCATGCACGAGGCACTGCTATCCCGTTCTATTTGAAAAACCAATACGCATTGGAAGGAAGTCCATTCGATGAAGATGGAATCCCTCATCAAAAAATGAGGAAAATCCTCGCATGAATCCTCAAACGATACTCTCTATCAAGGAGGAGATTGTCCTTGAGGCTAGGGCGCTCCAAAATGCAAAAGGTCGGCTCTTGGCTGGTAAATTTTTGGTCGAGGGAGAGAATCAAGTGCTCTGGGCTCTTGAAAATGGCAGCCAAATAGATGCCGTTTTTGTCGCCCAAACTCAAAGTCGCCATCCGCTTGCTCTCCGTCTAGAAAAATTAAACATACCTATTTTCCTCTGTTCTGAAGGGATATCTAAGAAAATCTCAGATACATCCTATCTGATCCCATTCATTGGAATCGTCAGAATGCGCAAATGCTCGCAACCTACAAAAGATCTGGTTGTCGTTCTAGACGAGGTACAAGATTTTGGGAATATTGGAACGATCATCAGGACGGCAGAGGCGTTCGGAATACAAGAGTTCATTTCGACAAAAGAGGACTTTGATTGGTTTTATACAAAGGCAATCGATGCTTCTCGTGGCAAAATCCTTTCTTCGCATCTGATTCGATATGCTTCGCCTGAAGAAACAACTCTTAAACTAAAAGCATCTGGCTATCAAATTGCCATCACAACTCTTCGAGAAAGCACAATCCAATCATTTGCCCCGATTGAAGGTCGTCCGTTAGCGATTGTTTTTGGTAACGAAACGACAGGGTGTTCTCCTGACATGGAAAGAGCCGCAGATGTGAGGATTCAAATTCCCATGAGTGGAACGGTAGAGTCGCTTAACGTG